>JBGUDX010000287.1:0-2062 GCA_041821645.1 Acidobacteriota bacterium | reverse complement strand
GGCCATTGAAGAGACTGCCTATGAACTCGGAGGAGGCTTCGGCGTCGCCGTGCTCGGCTCGATCCTCGCGGTCAACTACAGCGCCCGGCTTGGCTCGGTGGAAGGCGTGAGCCCGGCCGGGATCGAAGGTGCGCGGGAATCGATCGGCCGAGCTGTCGACATCGCCCGGACGTTGCCGACGAACGTGTCCGAACCGCTGATCGAGGCAGCGAGGATCGCGTTCATGTCGGGCTTCCACACGACGATCCTGGTCAGCGTCGCCCTGCTGGGCCTCGGCACCCTGATCTCGGCCGTGGCGCTGCGGCCCCGGGAGTGATCGACAGGGCGGACCCTGCCCGACCGTTAGGCTTGGGCCAGAGATCCAGTCAATCACCAAGGAGCGCAAATGGCTTACGAAGTCCCTGACCTTCCGTACGAGTACAACGCCCTCGAGCCTCACATCGACGAGGCCACCATGCGGGTCCACCACGACAAGCATCACCAGGCCTATGTCGACAAGGCGAACGCGGCGCTCGAAGGCACCGAATTCGCCGACACCGGTGTCGAGGAGGTCCTGAAGAACCTCGCTTCGCTGCCGGCCGACAAGCAGGGCCCGGTTCGCAACAACGCCGGCGGCCACTACAACCACTCGCTCTTCTGGCAGATGATGAGCCCGGACGGCGGCGGTGCCCCGTCGGGCGATCTGGCGGCGGCGATCGACTCCGCTTTCGGCTCGCTGGATGCGTTCAAGGATGAGTTCAAGGCCGGCGGAATCGGCCAGTTCGGTTCGGGCTGGGTATGGCTGGTCCACGATGGCAGCGGCCTCGCCGTCACCTCCACCGCGAATCAGGACTCGCCGGTTTCCGACGGCAAGACCGCACTGCTCGGAGCCGATGTCTGGGAGCACGCCTACTACCTCAAGTACCAGAACCGGCGCCCCGATTATCTCGACGCTTTCTGGAACGTCGCCAACTGGGATTACGTGGCCGAGCGGTTCGCCGGGGCCCAGGCCTGAGGCGATCCCGGCACGCCGGATGCGGGTGCCGGGTGCGGGTGCCGGGAACAGGTGATGTGGGGGTGGCCCGGTTCGGGCCGCCCCGGTCGCTCAGGTAACCTGCGCGGTCGTGCCTGCTCTCATACGCAACGCCCGGCCTCCCGCGCTCTCCGCGATCGCGGTGGCGGTTCTGCTGATCTTCGGCCTGGCTGCCTGTGGTGGTGACTCCGGAGATGACGGGTCGAGCGGCTCGACGCCGTCGGCCTCCGACTTCCCCTCGGCCGAAGGCGAGACGATCGAAGAGGTGCTGACCGCCCAGACGCCGAGCGAGTTGGTCGTCTCACCGGCCGCAAGCGTGTTCGAGCTCGGCAAGAACCGCTATCCGTTCGGGGTCTTCAATGTCGATCGGTCCCAGGTCGATGACGCCGAGGTGGCGCTCTACTTTGCCAAGACGGCCCTGTCGCCGGTTCAGGGCCCGCTTCCGGCCACGGTCGAGACCCTCGAGACCAAGCCCGCTTTCCGGTCCAAGGGCTCTGAGGCGCCGGGAGAGGCGACCAGCGTCTACGTCGCCAACGACGTCAAGTTCAATCGCAGCGGGCCCTGGCTGGCGATCGCCCTGATAGATGGCGACGACGGCATGGAAGCGACCCGCCTGCCGAGCCCGACGGTAGGCCAGTTCCCCGGCGTCGCCCAGGTCGGCCAGAAGGCGCCGAAGGTCAGCACCCCGACCGCCGCCAGCGTCGGTGGTGACCTCTCGAAGATCGACACCCGCCAGCCGCCTTCGAGCATGCACGAGGCCGACCTCCAGGACGTTCTCGGCAAGAAGCCCGTCGCGCTGCTTTTCGCGACGCCGGCGCTCTGCCAGAGCCGGGTCTGCGGGCCGACGGTCGATTCCGCCGAACAGGTCAAGGCCGAGGTCGGCGACGGGGTCGAGTTCATCCACATGGAGATCTACAACGACAACGACCCTGCGAAGGGCCTGCGGCCCCAGCTGGCCGCCTACGGACTCCAGACCGAGCCCTGGATCTTCCTGATCGGCAAGGACGGCAAGATCAAGCAGCGCATGGAAGGCGCGTTCGGGGTCGAGGA
>JBGUDX010000286.1:0-2075 GCA_041821645.1 Acidobacteriota bacterium | reverse complement strand
GATGGTGACGCTCGGACCCCCCGTCGCCGAGACGCTCTCGATCACATCGGGGTAGAGCGTGCCTTGCGCCAGGAACTCAGCGTCATCGAGCTTCTCGGATTCCTCTTCGAACACTTCTACGAACAGCCGTCCGATGATCTTGCGCTTGGCCTCCGGGTCGGAGATGCCGTCAAGCGCGCGCAGGAAGCGCTCCTTGGCGTCCACATGCACCAGCGGAATGTTGTAGTGGCCGCGGAACAGCTCCACGACCTCCTTCGCCTCGTCTTGGCGTAAGAGTCCGTGATCGACGAAGATGCAGGTGAGCTGGTCCCCGATCGCGCGGTGCACGAGCGCCGCCGCCACCGACGAATCGACCCCGCCGGAGAGCCCGCAGATCACATTGCCGTCGCCGACCTGAGCCCGGATCGCCTCGACCTGCTCGGCCACGACCGAGGCCGGGTTCCACTGTTCCTCGCAGCCGGCGACCTCGCGCAGAAACCGGTTGAGCACCTCGGTGCCGTATGGGGTGTGGACCACCTCGGGGTGGAACTGGATTCCGTACAGGCCACGCTCCCGCGACTCCAGCGCCGCCACCGGAGATCCCGGCGAGGCGGCTATCGGACTGAAGCCGGGTGGTGCCTCGGCGACCGAGTCCCGGTGGCTCATCCAGCAGTGCTGCTCGATAGGCAAGCCGCCGAGCAGCATTCCGCCGTCTCCGATCACGGTCAGATCGGTCCTCCCGAACTCCCCTGCTTCCGCGGCGCTGACCTTCCCGCCGAGCGCTTTCGCCATCGCCTGCATGCCGTAACAGATTCCCAGCACCGGTACCCCGAGTTCAATCAGCTGCTCGGGGAAGGCCGGGGCTCCGGGGTCGTGAACCGAAGCCGGGCCGCCGGAAAGCACGAGCGCTTTTGGTTTGCGTTTCAGGATCCTCTCCACCGGGACCGTGGCCGGTAGGAGTTCGGCAAAAACGCCGCATTCACGGATGCGGCGCGCGATGAGTTGGGAATACTGGCCCCCGAAGTCCAGGACCAGGACCTCTTCGGTTGTGGCGACCGACATCAGTCGTCGGCCACTCCGACTCCCGCGGACACTGCCGCGCGGCCGTTCGATCCCATCCCCACCGACTGCTCGTTCTGGAGCTTCTTGCCTTCGCTCATCAGGGCCGGGGCGACCATGACCTCGGCCCGCTGGAATGAACGGATGTCCTCATAGCCACAGGTGGCCATCGACGTCCTCAGGGCGCCCATCAGGTTGAAGGTGCCGTCATTCTCGTGAGCCGGGCCGAGCAGGATCTCTTCCATGGTCCCGTCCTGAACCGTCGCAACCCTGGTTCCGCGGGGCAGCGAAGAGTGGAAGGTCGCCATGCCCCAGTGATAGCCCCTTCCGGGTGCCTCCTTGGAGCGGGCCAGGGGTGAGCCGACCATTACCGCGTCGGCCCCGCAGGCGACCGCCTTCGAGATGTCACCGCCGGTGCGCATGCCGCCGTCACCGATCACGTTCACGTATTCGCCGGTCTCCAGCATGTGCTGTGACCGCGCGGCCGCAACATCGGCGATCGCAGTCGCCTGGGGCACACCGATCCCGAGCACACCGCGGGTGGTGCAGGCGGCGCCCGGTCCGACTCCGACCAGAACTCCGACCGCACCGGTCCGCATCAGGTGAAGTCCGGTCGAGTAAGAGGCGCAGCCACCGACCAGCGTCGGTACGGGAACCTCGGAAATGAACTCCTTCAGGTTGAGTGGTTCAACCGTCGTCGAAACGTGTTCGGCGGAGATCACGGTTCCCTGGATCACCAGGATGTCAAGCCCGGCCTCGACCGCGACCTCGTAGTTCTCGCGAACCCGCTGCGGGGTCAGGGAGCCACAGGCGACGGCGCCCGCGGCCTTGATCTCGGCCACCCGGGCGGCGATCAGTTCCGGCTTGACCGGGGTCTCATAGATTTCCTGCATCAGCTTGGTCGCCACATCACGCGGTGACTTCGAGATCTTTTCGAGCTGATCTTCGGCATCTTCGAACCGGGTCCAGATGCCCTCGAGGTTGAGCACACCGAGGCCCCCCAGCTTATGTACGAGGACTGCCGTCTCCGGGCTCAC
>JBGUDX010000285.1:0-2077 GCA_041821645.1 Acidobacteriota bacterium | reverse complement strand
AGAAGCCCTACCACCGCGGATCCGAGGAAAAGCGTGCCCGAGAGAATTCCGACCATGCCCAGTGAAATGTCGAACTCGGCGGCGATCTCGGAGGCGACCGGACCGACCGTGCCTGCGTTCCAGGCCCCGCCGAGACCGATCAGTGCCACCGCGATGTAGACCCGCGTGGAGATCGATTTGCCGGCCGACCACTCCAACTCAGAGACCCGGTCGGGACGGCGCGGCGATTTCGCGGACGCTCATTCGATCAGCCTATCCGGAAAGGATCCCTGCCCTCGCGTCCTGGAAGGCGGTACTAGAGGTGGAATCCTCCAAAACGATGGTGGTGGTGTTCCGGGGTCTGTGCGGCTTCGGGCTCCACGTATGGCTTCTGCTTCGGTGTCACCAGCCACCAGGTGAGAACGGCGCAGACTGCCATCACCCCGACCAGCACCCAGATCGCGTTGCCCAGGGCATAGGTGAACGCGTCGGCCGCCACCTGCTCGATCTGCTGGGTGACGCTCGGTGAATCCTGAGAGATCGCATCACTCGCTTCCTTTGAGCCGGCCAGCAGCCCGTCCAGCTGCTGCGTCTCTTTCCCGTCGAGGTTCACGCTCGCCTTGTCGAGCTCGCTCTCCAACTCGGCCCGCTGCAGGCTCTGGAAGATCGCGCTGACTACCGCCAGCCCGATCGCACCGGCCAGGACCCGGTTCATCGCCAGTCCGGCCGACGCGATCCCGGCTTTCGCCTTCGGCATCGCCGCCATCGCCGCGGCCGACATCGGCGCGTAGACCAGAGCGAATGAGAACCCGATCGCCAGGAGGCCGGGGAACAACTGGCCGTAGCCCGACGTGCCGGAGATCTGGGTGAGGATCACCAGGCCGATTACCCCGGAGGCCATCCCCGTCGTCATCGTCGCCCGGGCGCCGAACCTCTTGACCAAGGCGCCGGAGTACGGGGAGATGACGATCGTCGGCAGGGTGATCGGGAGGATCAGGATCCCGGCTTCAATCGCCGAGTACCCGAGGATGTTCTGCAGGTATTGCGGCTCGAAGAACATCAGCGTCCAGTACATCGCGACCACGCCGACAGCGGCCGCGGTCGCGCCCAGGTAAGGCCGGTTACGGAACAGGTCGAACTCGACGATCGGGTTGCTGACCCGGTGCTCGACGAACCAGAAGGCGACCAGCGCGGCCAACCCGGCGACCAGCAGGCCGATCGTGCCGGCCGAGGTCCAGCCCCAGTCGTCCGCGTTGACCAGGGCGAACACGGACGCGGTCAGGCCGGTGGTCAGCAGAACCAGGCCCGGCCAGTCGATCTTCGGCACCGAGGTCTCATCACGGATTTCGAGCGCGGCGGCCCTGACGATCACGGCAGAGAGCACGACCACCGGAAGATTGACGACGAAGATCAGCCGCCAGTCGATGTCCGAAAGGGCTCCCCCGACCAGCGGGCCGATGCCGAGCGCTATCGCAGAAACCCCGGCCCAGATCCCGATCGCCCTCTGCTGCTCCTCCGGAGGAAATACGTAAGTGACCAGCGCGAGGGAGAGCGGCAACATCGCCGCCGCCCCTGTGGCCATGACCACCCGGCCCGCGATCAACACGTCCGGGTTCCAGGCCGCGGCGCAGACCACGGACCCTGCCCCGAAGAACAGGAACCCGAAAAGGAAGACGCGACGCCGCCCGAAGATGTCGCCGAACCTGCCGGCGGTGACGACGAACGCCGCGATCACCACCAGGTAGGCATTGAGGACCCACTGGAGCTGGCCGTTGGAGGCGCCGATGTCACCCTGGATCGAGGGCAGCGCCAGCGCGACCACGGTCGAGTCGAGCATCAGCAGGAACAGCCCGCCGCTGGTCCCGATCAGGACCCACCACTTGCGATTGGCTTCTGTCAGTCCCGGCACCGGGGCGAGTCTATGCGTTCGGTCCCGAGATCGCCGGGGCCAGATCAACGGCGCAACGGCGCGGCTGCTACCGGGAACAAAAAGAGGGCCCCGGGGAGCGATCTAGCTCCCCGGGGCCCCGAAAACGGTTCGGCGGTGCGGGTCAGCGCACCGCGACCGGTGGTCCGGTCAGACCACCTCTTCTTCCTC
>JBGUDX010000284.1:0-2090 GCA_041821645.1 Acidobacteriota bacterium | reverse complement strand
CCAGGGTGCCGATATCGCCGATGTCTCGCGTCAGGCCCATGCCTACCCGACTCTGGCTGAGGGGCCCTCGCGGGCCGCCCACGAATACGTCGCGGCGAAGTTGGCGACCCCGCGCAACCGCGCCCTCGCCAGGCCGCTCCTGGCCGGCCTCCGGGGGTTCGACCGGATCAGGAAAGGCTCCCGATGAATCCGGCCGCGTTCACCTTCGATCCGGCAACGGTGACCCCGCCGACCACTGTCGGAGCTGCTGTTAGCCTCCGCTTCGTGAGCGATGACCCGGATGCGACGCTGGTCGGCAGGGCACAGGCGGGAGACCAGGCCGCCTTCGAGGTGTTGGTCCGCCGCCATGCCGATCAACTGTTCAGTGTGGTCGCCCGCCTGCTCGGCCCCGGGCAGGACGCCGAAGAGGTCGTCCAGGAGAGCTTTCTCCGGGCGTGGCGATCGATCGACCGGTTCAAGGGAGACGCGAAGTTCTTCACCTGGCTCTACCGGATCGGGGTCAATGAGTCACGCCGCCGGGCCGAGAAGATCGGCCGCCATCGTGAGCGGATCGCCCGCTCTCTGGACGCCGACCCGTCATTCGAGGTATCCGACATCTCGCAGGCTCCCGAGCTCAAGGCAGAGCAGGCCGAACTCCGTCGGACCCTCGAGCAGGCCGTTCTCGATCTGCCGGCCGACTACCGTCTGCCGCTTGTCCTGAGGGACATCGAGGGGCTTTCGACGGCCGAGGCGGCGACCGTCATGGAACTCAGTGAGTCCGCCTTCAAGAGCCGGCTCCACCGGGCCAGGCTCAGGGTCCGCAAGTCGCTCGGCGACCTCGTCGAGGAGGGAGACCGATGAACCGGTTGAGGAAGATGCTCTCGATGCCGCGGTTCATGCGCGAGCACCGCTGGACCAGGGGCCATCTGTCCGAGCACATCGACGGTGAACTGCCACCCGAGGACGAGACCCGGGTTCGTGAGCACCTGGAAGGCTGCTCGAGCTGCCGGAAGCTGCTGGCCGCTCTGAAGCGCACCGTGGGCGGGCTGGGCCTGCTGCGCGAGCCGGCCCCTCCCGACCTCGCGGATCGAGTAGTTAGCCGGATCGACCGGGAGGGCTGACCTTGATCGCGCCGGTCCCGGACGCGGTCACGACCGCCCGCGATTTGACGACGATGCTGGCCTCAGAGATCGGCCCCCGGCGCCCCTGTTCGGAAGCCGAGTGCAGAGGAGCCGAGGCGCTGCGCGAACGGCTGGCCGAGGCGGGCGTTCCCGATCCGGAGCTGAGTCGGTTCCGTTCGAGAGCATCATTCGGCTCGCTGCACGGCCCGATCATGGCCGCGGCCGCCCTGGCCGGCCCGGTCGGGTGTCGCTTCCCCCGGGCCGGCACCGTGCTGTCGCTGGCCGCTCTGGCCGCCGGGATCGACGAAGGAAGGTTCGGGCGGCTGGGGGAGTCCCGCTTGACCTGCGGCGGCGAGAGCCACAATCTTCTCGCCACGGTCGAGCCCGAGGGGCCGGTGGCAAGGACCCTCTGCCTGGTTTCACACGTGGACAGCTCGCGAAGCGGCCTGATGTTCAGCCCGGCGGTGACCCCTCACCTCGGTCTGCTCGCCGGCCTTGCCGGGGGAGCGCTCGGCCTTCAGGCGCTGGACCCGGTTCTCGGGCGGGTTGGCGCGGGCCGCGCGGCGGTCAGGATCTCTCGCCTGGTCTGCGCGTTGGCCGCAGTCCTGATCCTCGAACGGGAGATCAGGGGTGAGGACGTGCCGGGAGCCAACGACAACGCTTCCGGAGCGGCCGTCTCGGGGGTGCTTGCGGCCGAGATCGCGGCGGCACCGCTGAAGCAGACCCGGCTCGTCCTCCTGGTCACCGGCAGCGAAGAATCCGGAGTGCTGGGCATGCGCTCTTTCCTGCGGGAGACCGACACCTCGGACTGGCTCTTTCTCAACTTCGACGGGGTGGGCGGAGATGCGCCGCTCCGTTACCTCGAGCGCGAGGGCAACGCGGTCCAGAGTTGGCCCGCCGATTCCGGGATACTGGAGGTGATGAGGAGAATTGAACGCGATCGCCCGGAGCTCGAACTCAGCCCGCTGAAACTCGGGTCCGGTCTGCCAT
>JBGUDX010000283.1:0-2102 GCA_041821645.1 Acidobacteriota bacterium | reverse complement strand
GTCCGAACCGTTGTTGAGCAGCAGGAGCGGCCGCTTTTCGCCGCCGACCGGGGAGCGGAACAGAAAGCCCTCGAGCTCGGTGTCCTCGTAGGGAATGGCGACCGGCTCGATTCGCGGCGAGTTGCGGACGAAGCCGTCCCAGGCACCGCGGTGGAGCTCCCAGGTCGGCTTGAACCGGCCGGGGTCGTCGGTCGAGTCGAGGAACGCGGTCGCCGTTTCATAGTAGGTCGCGGCCCGCAGCCAGATCCAGCGCGCACTGACCGTGTGTGCGCCCCCCTCGCTGTCCCGCGCGGCAGCGGCAAGACGGTCGCCGGTCGCCTTCCACTCCCGGTACCAATGCTCGAAGTCGCCGTCATCGATCCGGGCGGCCGTGGCCAGGCACTCGCCTACATCCGCACCGCGGTGATAGCTCGCCCCGAGCGCCAGGGAGAACATGAATTCGAATTCATCGTTCTCGAAGAACCGGTCTCGTTTCACCTTCAGCCTCCTCGGGATCTGGATCGGCTCCAGACTACCTTCACGATTCAATCGCGCCCGCAGGTCACCTCGTCTTCTACCTCAGTCTGGTGCGCACCAACCGACGCGGGACGTAGCCGCAGTCAGCGACGATGGCCAGTCGAACCTGAAAGGATCGTGCCGATGAGCGACATTGGCATTCTCGCCGCGGTGCTGGTCGCCTACAGCCTGCTCTCGCGCCGGTTGGAGCGGGTTCTGGTGAGCGGGCCGATGTTCTTCGTTGCCGCGGGAATACTGCTCGGTCCCGACGTCGCCGATGTGATCAGCTTCGAGCTGACCAGCGAGACCGGATTGCTGGTGGCAGAAGTGGCCCTGGTAGTCGTGCTGTTCTCCGACGCCGGCAGAATCGATCTCCGCGCCCTGCGTGAGAACAGCAGCCTGCCGGCCCGGCTGCTCGGGATCGGCATGCCGCTGACCATGGGGCTCGGGTTCGCAGTCGCGGCGCTGCTGCTGACCGATATCGAGTTCTGGGAGGCCGGCATCATCGCTGCCGTACTCGCACCGACCGACGCGGCGCTGGGTCAGGCGGTCGTCTCCGACAGGAGGGTGCCGGAAAGGATCCGGCAGGCGCTCAACGTGGAGAGTGGTCTGAACGACGGGCTCTCGATCCCGTTCCTGTTCCTGTTCACCGGCTTCGCCATCAGTGAGGCCCAGGTCACCGTTCAGGGGTGGCTGACCTTCGCCGGCGAACAGATCGGCTTCGGCGTCCTGATCGGACTGGTGGTCGGCATCGCGGGCGGCTGGCTGGTCGATCGCGCCGTCCGACGGGATTACATGACCGGGATCTTCCAGCAGTTGGTGATGATCGGCTTCGCCATTCTTGCCTGGGCGCTGGCCGAGGCTGTGGGCGGCAACGGATTTATCGCCGCCTTCGTTGCCGGGTTGAGCGCCGGCCGCATAACCGAGGTGTGCAGCGAGAAAATCCTCGACTTCACCGAGGACGAGGGGCAGCTGCTGAACCTCACCGTCTTCTTCATCTTCGGAGTCAGCGCGATCGGCTTCCTCAAGGGGGCCGGCTGGGAGATCTACCTCTATGGCCTCCTGTCGCTCACCCTTATTCGCATGCTGCCGGTGGCGATCGCCCTGATCGGCACCGGCCTGCGCTGGACGTCGGTCGCGTTCATGGGCTGGTTCGGCCCGCGCGGCCTCGCCTCGATAATCCTCGCCCTGGTCGTGCTCGAAGAGGAGTCGGATCTGCCCGGGGTACCTACCATCTTCGCGGCGATGACGGTGACCGTTCTGGCCAGCATCTTCGCCCACGGCATAAGCGCTCAACCGCTCAGCGGCACCTACGGGGAGGCGATGGAGGACGCCGAGTCCGACGAGGCCGAAATGCAGCCGGTGATGGACAACCCGGTCAGGGGCGAGATGATGAACCCGGTCGAAGGAAAGTCCGAAACCCGGGCCGATGTGTCCTCAGGTTAGCGTCGCCCGAATGGCCGCTCGACCTGCCGCAACTTCGTCCAACTGGATCGATCCGCCGCACAATCGCTCCGGATTCCTGCGCGTGAACCAACTGGCTCGCACCGAGACCATTTCGAGAGGCGGAGGCAAAACGGTCGACTTCGCACGGGCCGAGCGCGACC
>JBGUDX010000282.1:0-2102 GCA_041821645.1 Acidobacteriota bacterium | reverse complement strand
GGAGTCCGGGTCTCCGGTCAACCTTGAACTCGCCCTGCGGGCCGATCAGCGTCTGGGCGGACATATCGTCCAGGGACACATCGACGGTGTCGGCCGGGTCTCAGGGCTGGAGGAAGAGGGCTTTTCCCTCCGGGTCCGGGTCGGGATTCCCGAACCGCTCAACCGCTACGTGGTGGCCCAGGGCTCGATCACGATCGAGGGGGTCAGCCTGACCGTCTCCGCAACCGGTCCGGGATGGGCCGAAGTCACCCTGATTCCGGAAACCCGGCAGCGGACCACCCTGGGCGGGCTGACCCCCGGTCGGCCGGTCAACGTCGAGTGTGACGTAATCGCCAAATACGTTGAGCAGATGGTGTCACCATATGCACCGGAAGAAGCCGCACCCGGCGGCCCCGGGTCAGCAGATGCCCCGGCAAACAACGAGAGCGAGCATGAGTAGCCGATGAGTGAAGCCTCAGGCAGTCCCGGCCGATCCGGCCTGACCGAGCAGAGCGGTCCGTTCTCGACGGTGGAGAGCGCCGTCGAGGACATCCGGCGCGGGCGCATGGTGATCGTTACCGACGACGAGGCCCGGGAGAACGAAGGCGACCTGGTGATGGCGGCCCAGTTCGCCACTCCGGAGGCGATCAACTTCATGGCCAAGGAAGCACGCGGCCTGGTCTGCCTGGCCCTCACCTCCGAGCACTGCGACCAGCTCGGGCTCAAATTGATGACCGCCAAGAACGAGGCCCCGCTCGAGACCGCTTTCACCGTCTCGATCGAAGCGGCCGCCGGCGTGACCACGGGGATCTCGGCTCAGGACCGTGCCCGCACGGTCCAGGTCGCGATCGATCCCCAGGCGAGCCCGCGCGACATCGTCGTCCCCGGCCATGTCTTTCCGCTGAAGGCCAAGGACGGCGGCGTGCTGGAACGGACCGGGCACACCGAAGCAAGCGTCGATCTGGCCCGCCTGGCCGGGCTCGAGCCGGCCGGAGTGATCTGCGAGGTGATGAACGAGGACGGGACCATGGCCCGGGTGGGTGACCTGGCGGTCTACGCCGAGAAGCACGATCTCACGATGATCACGATCGCCGATCTGATCGCCTACCGTCGCGAGAACGAGAAACTGGTCGAGAGGGTTGTTTCAACCGCTCTGCCGACTTCGTTCGGCGATTTTCGGGCGGTCGGTTACCGCTCCCTGGTAGACGACAAACACCACGTCGCAATGGTCAAGGGCGAGGTCGGTACCGGCGAGCCGGCTCTGGTGCGGGTGCACAGTGAGTGCCTCACCGGAGACGTATTTCACAGCATGCGCTGTGACTGCGGTGAACAGCTCGCGGCGGCGATGGCGATGATCGAGAGCGAGGGCAGCGGAGTGCTGCTCTATCTTTCGCAGGAAGGGAGGGGCATCGGTCTGCTCAACAAGCTCCGCGCGTACAAGCTCCAGGAGGAGGGGCTCGACACGGTCGACGCCAACCTCAAGCTGGGACTCCCGGCTGACCTGCGGGATTACGGCATCGGCGCCCAGATTCTCAGGGACCTCGGCCTGACGAAGATCCGCATCCTGACCAACAACCCGAAGAAGATCATCGGGCTCGAGGGTCACGGCCTCGAAGTAACCGAACAGATCAAGATCGAGGCTCCGCCCAACCCGCACAACGAGTCGTACCTGAGGGCCAAGCGCGACAAGCTGGGTCACATTCTCCACCATCAGGGTCTGGCCTTCGACGAAGAGATGCTCCATGGCGAGAAGCTCCAGGACCAGGAATCGGAGGCGAGGAGGCAGGCAGAGTCCGGCGGCTCTTCCGGCGGGTCGCAAGGTGAGAAGTCGGATGGTGACGGCCGGGCAGAAGTCGAAGACGGTCTCGATGGCTGAGCCCGGCAACGCCCACCGGGACCGATTCGCGATCTGTGTCGGAAGCTTCTACGAAGATCTGGCGGAACGGCTGGTTGAAGGCGCGAAATCCGAGTTTTCGGCGGCCGGCGTAGCCGAGCAGGACCTTGAGATTTTCGAGATCCCGGGTGCCTTCGAGCTGCCGCTGGCGGCTCATTACTGTGCGACTTCGGGCCGCTTCAGCGGGGTCGCCTGCCTGGGCGCAGTCATCCGCGGCGAAACCGACCAC
>JBGUDX010000281.1:0-2106 GCA_041821645.1 Acidobacteriota bacterium | reverse complement strand
GACGAGAGCTGTTCGAAAAAGCGCGAGAAGGCGGGCAGATCCCAGAACAGGTCGATGTTTGAAAGGTAGGCAGGGATCAGCACGATTTCGAGCGGTCCCTCGCCCACCACCTGGTAGGCGATCTGCAGATCACCCCGGCGTGCGTATTGAGTCTCGGGAACGTCCACTGGACCCATGCTAGCCCGGACCCTGCACGACTTGGCACCAACCCGATCCCGTCCCCGGCGCACCGGACGACCGGCGCTAGGGTCCTGTCCAATATGGCCGCTAACAGGACAACGGCAGGCTGGTTGCAGGAATTCAACCTCCGGGTCGCCTTGGTGCGAATCCTGGTCTACGGGCTCGCTATCGCCGCCGTGGTTACCGTGGTCCCCGGAATCGAAGTCGACGAGGGCAATCCCTTTGTCGACATTGTCTTCGTCGGAATCATCTACGGGTTGCTCAGCGCCTACATCAAGCCGGTCCTCGCGCTGGTGCTGATGAGATTTGTGGTCGAGACGTACGGCCTGGTGATAGTGCTGATCAACGTCGCCATCTTCCTGCTGCTGGCCTACCTGTCCGGGTTCATCACGGTCGAAGGGGTTGGCTCGGCGCTGGTCGGGGCCGTGCTTCTCGGGCTGCTCGTCTTCTTCCTAGAAGGGCTGCTCGGCCTGACGCCGCCGGTTGCCGACAGGGGCTCCAGCGAGGTCCGGGACTGATGGTCAGGGGTGAACTGGACGAGCGGGTCCGGCTGCTCACGGTCTACAACACGATCTACCTGCACGCGGTCGATGCGACCTTCAGTCGCTCGGGGTTGATCCGCAGTCTTCGCCAGCCACTACAGAAATGGCTCTGGAAAAGGCCGGTGGAGCGCGACCGGCTTGACCCGCCGGCCCGCTTTCGCCTGCTGCTCGAGGCTCTCGGCCCGACATACGTGAAGGTCGGGCAGTTGATTTCGAGCCAGGCGCAGACCCTGCCGTCGGACTGGATCGAAGAGTTGAGCCGGCTCCAGAGTGACGCGCCTCCGTTCCCGGTCGACGAAGTCGAGAGAGCGATCGAATCGGACCTCGGCGCTCCACCGCGAGAGCTGTATCAGGGCTTCGACCCGGCCCCGCTGGCGGCCGCCTCGCTCGCCCAGGTCCACCGCGCGACCCTCGATGATGGCCGGCCCGTCGCGGTCAAGGTTCAGCGTCCGAACATTCAGCGACAACTCCAGGCAGATGTTCGGATACTGGCAAGAACCGCCCGTGCCCTCGAGCGGCGAACCCACTGGGCCCGCGACCTCGATCTGGCCGGAGTTGTGAACGAGTTCGGCGCCACCCTGCTCGAGGAGCTCGACTACAGGATCGAGGCATACAACGCCCAAAGACTGGCGACGGTGCTGGCTCCGATTGACGGTGTCGGCGTAGCTGGAGTTATCCATGATCTGTCAGGGGCCCGGGTACTTACGCTCGAATACATCGATGGGGTCGAGCCCGGTGACAACGCGGCGCTTGATGAGGCCGGTGTGGATCGCGAACTGGTTGCCCGTCGCATGGTCGGGGCGGCCGTGAAGATGCTTGTGGTCGACGGCTTCTTTCACGCCGACCCCCATCCCGGCAACGTCCTTGTCGATCGGGAAACGGGCGGGCTGACCCTGATCGACACGGGTATGGTCGGGCAGTTCAGCCTGCAGCAGAGGTTCAGCATCGCCGGCCTGATCTACGCGACCTACCGCCGTGACGTGAATGGGCTGGCGAAGACGATGCGTTTGCTGAGCACGCCTTCGAGGGAGGTCGATGACCGGGCCTTCGACCGCGACTTCGAGCGGCGGATCACTCCGCTCGTCGACCCTCCACCGGGAGCGCCTCCGCAGAGTCCGACCAGCATCCTGCCGGTGGCTCTCGACCTCCTGCTCAGTCATGGATACCGTCTCGACTCCGAACTCACTCTCGGGCTCAAGTCGCTGGTGCAGGCGCAGGCGATCACCGAGGCGCTGGTGCCGGAAGGCGTGGCCGTGGTAGTGCGCGCACAGCACTCGTGCATGGGCTGCCGCGGAGCCATGCAGCCTGACGCCGTCATGGTGACGAGCGCCATGCGCGGCGCCTTCCGGGAGGACGCCGCGGCGCGCGCCGAGTTCTTCACGCT
>JBGUDX010000280.1:0-2108 GCA_041821645.1 Acidobacteriota bacterium | reverse complement strand
CTTGATGTCGATTCCCCGGCCGCGAAGCTCCTTGACCGCATAGTCAGCCAGGCCCTGGTCGATTTCGGGCAGGACCCGGTCGGCGGCCTCGACCAGGACCCAGCGCATCCCGTGGAGCCGGGCCCTGGGATAATGCTCCATCGCGTCGGCGGCGAAATCCTGGAGTTCGGCCAATGCCTCCAGGCCGGCGTAGCCCCCTCCCACGAAGACGTAGGTCAGGAGCTGATCGCGGAGGTCGGGATCTTCGGTCGCGTTGGCCGTCTCGAGCGTCTCTATGACCTGGTTGCGCAGGTAGATCGCGTCGGCCAGGCTCTTGAAACCGACCGCGTGCTCGCTCAGCCCCGGTATCGGCAGAAAGCGCGATATCGACCCCTGGGCCAGAACCAGATGGTCGTAAGGGATGGTTTCGCTTTCACCGGTGTGCTTGGTTATGCCCACTGTCCGGGCGGCAGGATCGTGCGCGTCGACCACGGCGATTCGAAGGTTGGCCCGCTTGAGGATGTCCCGCAACGGGGTGACCACATGCCTGGGCTCGAGCGTTCCGGCGGCGGCCTCGGGCAGAAGCGGTGTGTAGAGCAGGAAGTTGACGTCGTTGACCAGGCTGAGCCGGGCAGACTGGCGCGGCAGCATCGCCTCGAGAGTGCGTGCGACCGTCGCTCCGGCAAATCCGCCACCCGCTATGACGATGTTCCAGGCCATGGTCGCGATTATATGTCGGCAGCCCCGGCCCGAGGCCACGGTCAATGCTCGACCCGGACCTTCGTGAATCGCGAGACGCTTCCCCTAGGATGCAGTGATGGTCAGGGAACTGGTAGGGGAAGCCGAAGCTTCAGCAGCGACGGCCGGTCGGGCGTTTCTGCTCTTCTTCGGGGGATTCCTGCTGCTCTCTCTGGCCTCTGGCCCGGTCGCGGCCGGTGCCCGCCAGTCGACGCCGGTCGCCCACCAGGTCAAAGCGTCGCCGGCAGCGGTCAACGCTTCATGGGATCAGGAGGACCTGTTCAAATCCAGGCCTGCCGAGGTAGCGGCCCGGCCTGAACGGAGCTTCGATCTGCCGAAATTCCCCGAGGCGTCGGTTTCAGGGACAGCCGGCGACTTCCTGCCGGGAGACCCGACCGCATATCCGCAGAGGGTCCACGGCAAGGTCTTCTTCCTTTCTGGCGGATCGGCATTCAGTTGTTCCGGCACGCTGGTCAACTCCCGGCAAAAGAACGTGATCTACACCGCGGGTCACTGCGTATTTGACCGTGAAACCGGAAAGTTCGTCTCGAAGCTGATCTTCGTGCCGGGTTACCAGAACGGCAATACGCCGCTCGGGACCTACGCGGCAACCAGCCTGGTTACCACGACCGGCTGGATCGATAACGGAGCATTCAGCTATGACATCGCCGCAGTGGCGCTCGAAGACCGTCCGGAGGACGATCTCGGCTCACGCAAGATCGCCTTCGATCTCGACCCCGGCGGACGCTCCTGGACGATCTACGGCTACCCGCAGGAGCCGGACCCGCCCTACACCGGCGAGCAGCTTGTCGGCTGCGATGCGGAAACGGCCACCCGGGACGCGGGGACACGCCGACAATCGGGGCGAGCCCCTGCAGTATGGAACAGGGAGCAAGCGGGGGTGGCTGGATAACCGACGGCGAGTACCTCAATTCGGTGGTCAGCTACGGCTACTGCGACACGGAACCGGACCGCTGCGGCCTGATCTTCGGTCCCTATTTCTCGAATGCGGCGAAAGCGCTGTACAAAGATCCCTCGATCGGCGGCTCGGCCGATCCCGGCGTCAGGCTCAAGGCAAAACCTCCGAGGAAGGCCCGGAAAAAGAAGGTCAAGTTCAGGCTGGCCGGGTCAGGCAGCACGCCGGTCGAATTCCGCTGCAAGTTCGACCGGCAGAGCTATGTCGACTGCTCGAACAAGGTTTCGGTGAGCCGTCTCTCACTCGGCAAACATGTCTTCCGGGCCCGCTCGATCGACCAGACCGATAGCCTGAGCTCGAAGACCGCGAC
Organism: Acidobacteriota bacterium; assembly: GCA_041821645.1. Lineage (GTDB taxonomy): Bacteria > Actinomycetota > Thermoleophilia > Solirubrobacterales > 70-9 > 67-14. Next base: position 105 of record JBGUDX010000280.1, on the reverse strand, counting down.
CTGGAAGTTCCGCGTAAAGAAGAAGTAGCAGGGCTCAGAGCCCGAGGTCGCGCCGCAGAAGACGGGTGACCTCACCACCGTCCGCCCGACCCTGCGTGGCCTTCA
>JBGUDX010000279.1:0-2124 GCA_041821645.1 Acidobacteriota bacterium | reverse complement strand
GGCCGCGCCTCTGGTTGGCCGCCCCATTCGGCGCCCTCGCCGCGGTTCTGCTCGTCCGGGCCGGAACCGGTGACCTCGACAGCGGGATCGGACCGCTGCTGCTCGTGCCGATCCTTGCGGTCAGCGGGTTCGGGTCGCGCCGGGCGCTGGTGGCGATGATGGCGGCGGTCCTCGCCGTCACCGTGGTGGTCGGCCTGTACGTGGCTGACGACGAGGTACTGAAATCGGTATGGAGAGATGACTTCATACTGCTGGTGGTCGGCGGAGTCCTGGCTTTTGCGATCCAGGACCTGGTCGGCCGGATACGGCGCGAGCAGGCTCTGGCCGACGCCCGAAGCCGCAGCATCGCGGCGCTGTCAGAGATGACCCGCAACATGGCCACCAGCACGGACGGCGCCCACATCCTCTGCTCGCTGATCGCCGAGAACACCGGAGCAGTCGGGGTGGCCATCCTCGAACTCGACGAGAAAAAGGGCTGGCGGCCGATCGCCGGGCTCGGGACCGGGCCGAACGGGAGGCCGGTGGCCGAACCGGGCTCCGATTCTTCACCCTGGCGGGAGCTGAAACGGGGAACCCGGTGGCGGACCGTGAGCGCCGACCCCGACTTCGCGGACTTCGCGTCGAACTGGGCCAGCCCGGAAATCGAATCGATTGTCTGGCAGCCGATCGTCGACCAGGACCGGGTTGCCGGCGCGCTCGCCATCGCCTGGGAGGAGGCCGGCCCGGATCCGGGCCGGGCCCCTCTGCCGCTCGACGCGCTCGCCTCGGAAGCGCTGGTCGCGGTCCAGCAGGTTCGCCTGAATGAGCAACTGAAAACCCAGGCGAGGACCGATCCGCTCACCGGGATCGACAACCGTCGCGCCTGGGAGGCAGAGGTCCGGCGTTCCCTGGCCCGGGCCCGCCGCAGTGGCGGGCCACTGTCGATCGCTCTGATCGACCTCGACGACTTCAAGGCATTCAACGACAGCCACGGGCACCCGGAGGGTGACCGGCTGCTTCGTGACACGGTGGAGGCGTGGAAGTACCTGCTGCGGACCGAGGACCACCTCGCCCGCTATGGCGGAGACGAGTTCATGCTGACCCTGCCGGACACCGATATCGAGCGGGCCGGGATGGCGACGGAGCGGCTGCGGGCGGCCGTTCCGCGGGGGCAGACCTGCTCCGCCGGTGTCGCCTGCCTCGAGCCCGGCGACAGCCTGGAGCAGCTGGTGAAACGGGCCGACGAGGCCCTTTACCGCGAAAAGAGCCGCCGGATCCCGGAGAAGAGGGAGAAGACGGTCCCGGAATGAGACGGGACCCCGGGCGGGGCCCCTGGAGTTGCAGGCCGGCAGGCGACCTCCGGCACGCTCTCCACCCGGGCGGGGAGCGTGCCGGAGGCCTGACCGGCGGTTGCTAGAGGTGGACGATCGGGATGATCAGGATCGCCACGATGTTGGCCACCTTGATCATCGGGTTGATCGCCGGGCCGGCGGTGTCCTTGTACGGGTCGCCGACCGTGTCACCGGTGATCGATGCGGCGTGGGCTTCCGAGCCCTTGCCGCCATAGGCACCGTCCTCGATCAGTTTCTTGGCGTTGTCCCAGGCGCCGCCGCCGGCGGTCATCGAGATCGCCGCGAACAGCCCGACCACGATCACGCCGATCAGCAGGCCGCCGAGCGCGTCGACGCTGAGCAGGCCGACGACCACCGGGATCACGATCGGGATCAGCGCCGGCAGGATCATCTCCTTCTGGGCCGCCGCGGTGACCAGCCCAACTGACTGGCGATAGTCCGGCTTCTCGGTGCCTTCCATGATCCCGGGATGCTCCCGGAACTGGCGACGGACCTCTTCGACCACCTGTCCGCCGGCCCGGCCGACCGACTCGATCGCCAGGGCCGAGAACAGGTAGACCATCATGCCGCCGATAATCAGACCGATCAGGACGTCCGGGGATGACAGGTTGAACAGGTTTTCCAGACCCACGCCCTGGGCGATCGCCTCTTCCTCGAGCTCGAACTTGAACGCGGCGAACAGCACCAGTGCAGCCAGAGCGGCCGAACCGATCGCGTAACCCTTGGTCACCGCCTTGGTGGTGTTTCCGACCGCATCGAGCGGATCGGTGACGTTGCGTACCTCTTCCGGCAG
>JBGUDX010000278.1:0-2137 GCA_041821645.1 Acidobacteriota bacterium | reverse complement strand
GGGTCGGTGCCGACTGAGGCTACCCATTGCCACCCCCCGTTGTTGGAGGCGATATCGCCGTCGATCAGTTGTTCCATGAACCAGCCCTCACCGAGGCGCCAGTCAAGGTGGAGATCCTTGGTCAAGAAAGATGCCACCACCATGCGCACCCGGTTGTGCATCCAGTGCTGCCCGAGCAGCTGTCGCATGCCGGCATCTATCAGCGGGTAGCCGGTCTGCCCCTGCTTCCAAGACTCCAGCAGCTCATCATCGTGCTGCCAGCCGAGGGTTCCGCGATAGCGGGGCTGGAACTCCCGCTCGGTCACTTCAGGAAACTCGGCAAGGACTGCCGCATAGAACTCGCGCCAAGCCAGCTCCGAGCGGAAAACCCGGGGGCCGTCCCCGGATTCCAGGCCCACCTCGTACTCCAGCTCGAGCGGGGAAAGGCAGCCCCACCGGATGTAGGGTGAGAGCATCGAAGAACCTCCCGCCGGAGAGTTTCGGCGGTCGGCATAGCTGGCAAGCCCCTCTTCAAGAAAGGCGTGGGCGGCTTCTCGGCCGGCCCGTTCCCCCGGCCGAAAGGGAACCTCATCCTGCGGGGCTTTCAGGCCGAGATCCTCAAGCGTCGGAATAAGGCCGGGGTCGAGTTGACCGGCCAGGTCCAGCCGGTCAGGGACCGGCTCGACGGGTCGTCGTTCGACCGTCCGCCATGCTTTGGCGAAAGGGGAGAAGACGGTGTAGGGCGTACCCTGTCCTGATCTGATTACCCCAGGTTCATCGACTATGTATGAACCTGGGTGCCGGTGGCAGTCGACCCCGTCGTGCCCGAGCGATTGTTCGACCCTTCGGTCCCTGCCAAGAGCCCAGGGGGAAACGTCTGCCGTCCAGTCGACCCGATTCGCGTCGGTGTCCCGGGCAAGCTCCGGCAGAATCTGTTCGGGCAGACCCCGTCTCACCAGCAGGTCCGCCCCCAGGTCGCGTAGCGAGGCCCGCAGCTCCCTCAGGCAGTCGACCATGAAACTGACCCGTGCCGGCGAAACAAACCGACCGCCCGAGATCAGCCGGTCGTCGAAGATGAAGCAGGGCAGTATCTGGCCGGTCGCCGCCTCTGCGAGCGCGGGCAGGTCTCGAACCCGGAGGTCGCGCCTGAACCACATGATTGCCACGGTTTGATCGCCGGGTCGAGGCCGATCTCCGGGCGATGCAGCCGTCTTCATGCTGCCGACTCGCCGATATCGGGTCAGCGGTATTCCGGGTTGACGTAGCCGGAGTGGCAGCCGGCGTCCCACTCGCTCCGCTGGTTGCCCCCGACCGGGAAACCGCCGGCCTCCTTCAGCAGCCGGGCCAGGTGCATCAGGTTCCAGGTCATGAAAGCGGTGTTGCGGTTGGTGAAGTCGTTGTCGAGGCCGATCCCCTCATCGCCGTAGCTCGGCCCGGGCCCGGCCTCGCCGATCCAGCCGGCATCGGCCTGCGGCGGGATTGAATAGCCGAGGTGCTGCAGGCTGTAGAGGACGTTCATCGCGCAGTGCTTGACCCCGTCCTCATTGCCGGTGATCAGGCAACCGCCGACCTTGCCGTAGTAGGCATACTGGCCGGATTCGTTGAGGACCGAAGAGTTCGCGTAGAGACGCTCGATCGCGACCTTCATCTGGGAGCTGTTGTCACCGAGCCAGATCGGTCCGGCGAGGACCAGGATGTCGGCGGCGATCACCTTCTCCTGGATCCCGGGCCAGGCGTCTTTCTCCCAGCCGTGCTCACCCATGTCCGGCCAGACGCCGGGTGCGATCTCGTGGTCGATCAGCCGGATCCCGTCGGTCGTGACACCCTGTATCTCCATCAGCTTGCGGCTGGCATCGATCAGCAGTTCGGTGTGGCTCGGTTCGGGGGACCGGCTCAGGGTGCTGTTCAGGAACAGGGCGCTCAGGTCGCTGAAGTCCCCGGCGTTCGCAGTTTCGGTCAACGTGCTCCCCTCGTTTGGCTTGGGCGGCTTCTCCGAACCAGTCTATTCGCGCCTGCCGGGCGACCGGCCTGTGTCCCGCGGCGGTTCGGCCGATGTGGCCCCTGCGATGCGGCCCCTGAGTGGAGCACCGGGTCAGATCCAGTTCAGGATGGGCCCGAAGGCCACCAGGGAGGCGGCCACGATCGAGGCCATCACTCC
>JBGUDX010000277.1:0-2138 GCA_041821645.1 Acidobacteriota bacterium | reverse complement strand
GGGCCGGTCACCTGCTCGGCTCGTACGCGACCGCCGTCGGCCAGATCAACCTCGCCGCCGCGCTGCAACACACCGAACGACGGGCCCTCCGGCACGCCCAGCGACCGCGCGGTCTCCACGTCGAACGCCCCGGGGCGCGGCTCCTCGATCAGCGCGAAGCCCACGGACGGCACCGAGTGCCGGGTGGGGAACGCCTCCACGCGGACGGCCTCGTCCTCCCCGAACGGGAGGTCGGGCACGATCACGCCGGAGGCCCCGGCGGCGACCGCCCTGCGGGCGAAGTCGTCGGGACCTGCCCCGCCGAGGACCATGTTGCTGTAGGCCATCAGCACCACCGGGACGCGATCGGCGACCGAACGGCAGACCTCCAGCACCGCTTCGAAATCGGCTCCCGCTTCGAGTGCCTCGGTGGCGGCGGCGTGGATCACCGGGCCATCGGCCAGCGGGTCCGAGAACGGGACCCCGAGTTCGATCAGGTCGGCGCCGCCGTCCGCGTAGGCGGAGGCGATCCTGGCCGAGCTTTCCGGATCCGGGAAACCGCCCATCATGTAAGGCATCAGCGCGGCCCGACCGTCGTCATCGGCACCCGCGAAAGCGGCCTCTATACGGGCGGCCCCGGCCGGCGCGGCCCCGGAGGGCGGGGCGTTCAAGAGCCGGCCCCCAGTGAAAGCACCTCTGCCAGGTCCTTGTCGCCGCGCCCGGACAGGCAAACCAGGTCGAATCCCTCCTGCCCGGTCCCGCCCTCGGCCAGCAGCCAGGCGATCGCGTGGGAGGACTCGAGCGCCGGGATGATCCCTTCCAGCCTCGAAAGCTCGCGGAATGCCGTGATCGCCTCGACGTCGGTGACCGACGGATAGCGGGCCCGGCCGGTGTCGCGCAGCCATGCATGCTCGGGCCCGACGCCGGGATAGTCGAGCCCGGCGGAAACCGAATGGGCCTCGAGGATCTGACCCTCCCGGTCGGCGATCACCGCCGACATGGAACCGTGCAGAACCGAGACCCGGCCGGCGCTGAGCGACGCGCCGTGGCGTTTCGTCTCGATCCCTTCGCCGGCGGCCTCCACCCCGATCAGCTCGACCCCCTGATCGTCGAGGAAGGCGGTGAAAGTCCCGATCGCGTTCGAGCCCCCGCCGACGCAGGCGATCACCCTTTCGGGCAGCGACCCCTCGGCTTCGAGCGCCTGGGCCCGGGCCTCGTCTCCGATCACCCGCTGCAGGTCACGGACCAGGGCCGGGAAAGGTGCGGGGCCGACGACCGAACCGATCACGTAGTGAGTGCTCTCGACGTTGGTCACCCAATCCCGGATCGCCTCGCTCACCGCCTCCTTCAGGGTCCGGGCACCGGCCTCGACCGGGACCACCTCGGCGCCCAGCAGGCCCATTCGCTCGACGTTCGGCTTCTGACGTCGGATGTCTTCGCTGCCCATGTAGACCACGCACTCCAGGTCGAGCAGGGCGCAGGCCGTCGCGGTGGCGACACCGTGCTGGCCGGCACCGGTCTCGGCGATCACCCGGGGCTTGCCCATACGCCTCGCCAGCAGCGCCTGCCCGATCGCGTTGTTGATCTTGTGGGCGCCGGTATGTGCCAGGTCTTCGCGCTTGAGATAGACCCGGTGACCCACCCGCTCACTCAGCCGGCCGGCCAGATAGAGCGGGGTCGGTCGCCCGATGAAGTTCTTTCTGAGCTGCTCGAGCTCCGCCGTGAAGGCCGGGTCGGTACGGGCCTCGTCCCAGGCCTGCTCGAGCTGGTCCAGTGCCGGGATCAGGGTCTCCGGCACGTACCGGCCGCCGTACGGTCCGAACCGGCCGGGCACATCTGCTTCGCCGGGTCGCTCGCCGGCCGGAGAGCCGTGATCGCCGGTGGCCGGAGGGCCGTGATCGCCGGCGGCCGGGCTCACTGGCCCTCGCCCGCGCCGACCGGCGTGTAGTGCGCCGCCCCGAAGAAGCCGTCCAGCTTTGAGTGGTCCTTCAGGCCGGGCGCCGACTCGACCCCGCTCGCAACGTCGACCGCGTCCGGACGGGTGACCCGGATCGCCTCGGTCACGTTCTCGGGGTCCAGGCCGCCGGCGATGATGATACTGGTCAACAGCAGCAGCGCGGTGATCACCAACGGGTAGTACGGCACCAGGTCGAATTCGT
>JBGUDX010000276.1:0-2151 GCA_041821645.1 Acidobacteriota bacterium | reverse complement strand
GCCCTCGACGATCGGAACGCCGAGGTGTTCCTTCCAGGCCACCGTCGACCATTTGTCCGCCTGGGGCGACTTCGTCGCGAAGACCTCGGCCGCCTTCTGCTGACCCACGCCGAGCACGCTGATCCCGAACCGTCCGGCCTTCTGAAGCGCCGCCAGGGAGCGGGAACCGTGGTCCAGGCAGACCAGCATCATCATCGGCTCGAGCGAGAGTGAACAGACCGCCGAAGCGGTCGCGCCGGCCGGCTCCGGACCCCCGAAAGCCGAGACCACTGTCACTCCGGTCGGTAGTAATCCGACGGCCCGGCGAAACTCTTGTCGATCGGGGACGGCCATTCTCCGCCGTAGACAATATGATGCCCTCGCTGTGCGAGCCATACTGACTACATCCGTTGCCGTCGTCGCCGCCATCGGCTTCTCCGCCTGTGGCTTCGGGGAAGAGGGAATCACCGTTTCCGAGAGCGATCCCGACTACAAGGGCGCCCAGCTGTTTTCCGCCAACTGCTCCGGGTGTCACACCCTGAGCGCGGCCGGCGCCGAGGGAACCGGCAATCAGAGCGCCCGGGTCCAGGGACCCAACCTCGACGAGCGCGAGGAAACCGTGAAGTCGGCCCTGTTCGCGATTCAGAACGGCGGCTTTTCCGGGGCGGTCATGCCGCAGAACATCGTGGTTGGCGACGAAGCCGAAGAGGTTGCCGGGTTCGTCGCCAAGTATTCCGGATCAGAAGCCGGCGACGAGTAACCGACCGCGGGTCCGGTGCTCGACCTCAAACTAATCCGCTCCGATCCAGAGCGGGTCAGGACTGCCCTGGCGCGGCGGGGGGCAGCCGATTCGATCGATGAATTGCTGGCGCTCGACGAAAGGCGCCGGACCCTGCTGCCGGAAATCGAAGGCGCCCGCTCCAGCCGCAAGCAGGCCTCGGAGGAGATCGGCGCCGCCAAGCAGGCCGGCGAAGAGCCCACCGAGGCGATCGAGGCGGTGCGTGAACTGAAGGCCCGCCTGGAGCAACTCGAAACCGAATTGTCCGAGGTAGAGCAGAAACGGGACCGGATAGCCGCGGAGCTGCCCAACCTGCCGGACCCTGCGAGCCCGGACGGATTTGCCGACGAGGACGCAGAGCTCGTCCGCGAGGTCGGAGAGATACCCCGGTTCGATTTCGAGCCGAAGGACCATCTCGAGCTGGCCGAGGCCGGAAACCTGATCGAAATGGAAGCGGCGGCAAAAGCTTCCGGGGCCAGGTTCGCCTACCTGAAGGGCGATCTGGCCATGCTCGAGTTCGCCCTGGTCCGCTACGTGATGGAGACCCTTCGCGAGGAAGGCCACGAGCCGGTCGTGCCCCCGGTGCTGGTCCGGGAGGAAGCCCTGTTCGGAACCGGATTCCTGCCGGGCGACCGGGACCAGATCTACGAACTGCCCAAAGACGAACTCTTCCTCGCCGGCACGGCCGAGGTTCCGTTGGCCGCGCTCCACGCCGATACGATTCTCGAAGCCGGTCAGCTACCGATCCGGTACGGCGGCTTTTCGACCTGCTTCCGCCGCGAAGCCGGCGCCGCCGGACGCGACACGCGCGGCATCTTCAGGGTTCACCAGTTCGACAAGGTCGAAATGTTCTCCTTCGTCAGGCCGGAAGACGCGGCCGCGGAGCATGAGCGGATCCTGGCGATCGAGGAGCGCATCCTCACCCGGCTCGAACTGCCCTACCGGGTGGTCAATATCGCGGTCGGCGAACTCGGTGCCCCGGCCGCGAAGAAATTCGACTGCGAGGCCTGGATCCCAAGCCAGAAGCGGTATCGCGAACTGACCTCATGCTCGAATACGACCGACTTTCAGGCGCGGCGCCTCGGCTGCCGGTACCGCCCCGAGCCCGGGGCGCCCCCTGAGTTCGTCAATACCCTGAACGGCACCGCCCTGGCAGTCGGGCGAGCCCTGATCGCCCTGCTCGAGAACCATCAGCGGGAAGACGGATCGGTCGTCCTGCCCGAATTCCTGGGCGATTACGGTGCGCCGGTCGAGATCGGCTGACCGCGGCCACCGGAGTCGAGGCCGAGACCCGCGCCCGGCGCCTCAGTCCTGCTCGCGGAACTCCAGCGAGCACCCGTTGATGCAGTAGCGCTGCCCGGTCTCACCCGGCCCGTCGTCAAAGACGTGGCCGA
>JBGUDX010000275.1:0-2152 GCA_041821645.1 Acidobacteriota bacterium | reverse complement strand
AAAACGCGGGGGGCGATTACCGCATCCCGGACGCCCATGTCACGGTCGATGACGTTGCTGATGACCTCGACCACCGAGCCCGGAATACGGTCGGAACCCGCACTTCCCAGAATCAGCAGGCCGCCGTCGCGATCGATTCCGGCGGCGATGCCACTGCCCCCGTCCCAAGCCACCGTCCTGCCACGCAGGGCATCCCGTTCCGAGAGCTCCAGCAGCGTCTGCTCGAACGGGATCTCCAGCCGGCGGCCGATCGCTTCGTTCAGCGCCGCGGTCGCCGAGGCGGTGTCCGCCCCGTGTCCGACCGAGGTCGCCCCGCCCCTCAGCTCATCCGGGAACTGGTCCGGGCCGATCGTCAGGTTGAGGCCGACCCCGGCGACGGCCCACCCCTCCTGCGGCCTCGACTCGACCAGGATGCCGGCGCACTTCCTGCCGTCTATCCAGATGTCGTTCGGCCACTTCAGCTCGGTCCGCTCGACCCCGAGGGCCTCGACCGCCTCGCAAACCGCGACTCCGATCTGAAGCGGCAGGGTGCTGGGGGGCTTGATTTCGCGGCGCAGGACGAGCGAGTAGGCGAGTGCGGCCCCGGCCGGGGTCGACCAGGGCCGGCCCTGCCGGCCACGGCCGGCGGTCTGCTCCTCACTGGTGACCACGGTGCCACCCGGAGCCCCGGCGGCGGCCAGCTCCCGCGCCTCGGTGTTGGTCGAGCCGACCGTGCGGAGGTGGAGGTGTGGCATTCCTATCTGCATCGGAGAACCGGCATCAGGTCAGCGGGGACAGCGAGATTTCGTCTCCCGGGGCCAAGGCGAACTCGGCGCCGGCGTCACCACGGTTGACCGCCAGGGCGAGCGAGCCGGACGAGTCGGGGTAGAGCACCGGCTCTCCCGGATCCACGTCGGCGAACGTCTCGCCTACCGGGACCTCGGCGACCACCGGCCCCGCTGCTTCCATCGCGACCCGGGCGCCCGGCGCGAGGAATGATCTCTCGATCAGGTCGGCGGTCACGTTGAGTGCGAGGTTGCCGTAGCGGTCGGTGGCGATCACGTGGCCGACCAGCAGTTCTCCATCGAGCCTGGGCCGGGGTAGGTCGAGCGGGATCACCGAGTCCGGCTCGATCGGATCACCGGCCTCCGAGACCGGCACGCCGGAGGCGAGCCGGGCGGCAACCGGGCTGAAGATGTCACGGCCGTGGAAGGTCCGGTGGACCGGCTCGAGCCTGAACGGTGAATCGGAGATCTCGACCGCTTCATCGATGCCGCCGAGCCGTTCGGCGGCAAGCCAGAGCAGACCGTTGTCGGGCCCGACGAGAAAGTGCTCACCGGCGGCCAGCGCCAGTGCCCGGCGCTCGGTTCCCACCCCCGGGTCAACCACCGCCAGATGGACCGCCGGGGCCGAAAACGGGACCGACGAGGCCAGGGCGAGAGCTCCGCGCTGGATGTCACCCGGCTCGATCCCATGGGTCAAGTCCAGCACGGTCAGTTCAGGGTTGATCCGGCTGATCACAGCGCGGCACACACCGGCCGACTCGTCCCGGTAGCCGAAGTCGGTGAGAAAGGTGATCGGCCGCAGCTGGCCCGTGAACGAGCTCACCGTCGGGCCTCCGGTTCGGCGGGGTCGAGCAGAACCTCAATCAGGCCGTCCAGGTCGGGGCGGGCGGCCTCGGCATCCACCCGGAGCCCGGCATCGCGAAGCACGCCCGAGGTGACCGGGCCGATCGAGGCGATCCCTGTCCGCTCGGGCGGACCGCCCGGCAGCGCCCGGATCAGGCTGTGTACCGCCGACCCCGAGGAAAAGGTGATCCAGTCGGCGTCGGTCAGGCCGTCCAGCGCCTCCGGGCCGGGCGCCTCGGCAACGGTTTCATAAAGCGCCAGATCCTCGAATTCGATCTCCATCCGCTGAAGTGAATCAGGGATCAACCGCCTCCCTTCCGCGGCCCGCGCAAGCAGAACCCTGTCCGGGGCGGGCCGCAGCTCACCGAGGGCTTCGACCAGGCCCTCGGCGACCGACCGTTCCGGGACCAGGTCGGCACTGATCCCATGGGCCTCCAGGGCTGCGGCGGTGCCAGGCCCGATCACCGCGATCCGCGCAGCGGCCAGGGCCCTGGCGTCGAGGCCGCGGTTTTCCATGGCCTCGAACAGCAGGTCGACACCATTGG
>JBGUDX010000274.1:0-2166 GCA_041821645.1 Acidobacteriota bacterium | reverse complement strand
CGGGCAGCTGCCCCGTCTCAACCTGCTCGGCGGCTGTTGCGGGACCGACGAGCGCCACCTCGAGGCGATCGCCGGAGCCTGGACCGCGGGAGCAGGGGAGTAGTACCCGTCCGGGGCCGGGCCGGCCGGCTCAGCCGCGTCCGCCGGCGATCAGCTTCGCCTCGGGAGAGGCCCGGAGACGCAGCATCGCGGCAATGCCGAGCAGCGGGCCGGGGGCGAGGAAGGCAAACGCCCAGCGCCAGCCGAACTCCTCCTGCAAGACAGGGATCAGCCATATGGTCACCACGGTGAAAATGAAGCCGAGCGCGAGCTGGAGGGTGAGGGCGGTGCCGACGTAGGCCTGGTCGGCGAGTTCGGTGACGATGGTCGAGAACTGGGCCGAGTCTGCGACCACGGTGAAGCCCCAGATCAGCCCGATCGCCAACACGACCCAGGTCGGGTCGGTGAAGAAGAGCCCGATGGTCAGGGCGCAGAGCCCCGAGACCGTCATCATCAGCACCGTCGTCCGGGTCCGGCTCCAGCGGTCACCGAGGATGCCGCCGACCCAGCAGCCCAGCCCCCCGATCGCGATCACCGCGAAGGTGGCGTAGGCGGCCTGCGTACCGGAGCCCGATCCCTGCGTGTCCAGAGCCGCCGCAAAGAAGATCACGAACCAGGCCCACATCGCGTACAGCTCCCACATGTGGCCGAAGTAGCCGAGGGTGGCCAGCAGCACCCCGCGATTGGCCAGGGCCCGGCGCGCCTGGCGCGGGTCGAAAACTGCCCGGGGAAAGGGGAAAGGGCCATCGGGCACGGCAAGCCCGGCGATCAGCCCGCCGATCACGGTGAGCGCCGATGTCACCAGGATCACGAACTGCCAGTCGAGGCCACCGAGACCGTTGACGAGGTGGGGCAGGGCCGAGCCGACCGTCAGGGCCCCGACCAGCACCCCGAGCGCGGTGCCCCTCCTCTCCCGGAACCAGGTTGACATCACCTTCAGCGCCGGGGGGTAGACCTGGGCCAGAAAGACCCCGGTGGCAAAGCGGAGCGGCAGCGCGATTTCGAGGCCGGGCGCGAACACGATCAGCCCGTTCGCGAGCGCGGCCAGGATCGCGCCGACCAGGATCACCCGCTGCGCCCTGACCACGTCGGAGAGGTTGAGCAGGGCGGCCCCGACCGCTCCGACGACGAAACCCACTTGGACCGCGATGGTCAGCCACGCCGCGCCGGAATCCGAGAGTGCCCACTCGGCCCGGAGCTGGGGAAGCACCGCCGACGCCGAAAACCAGGTTGACATCGCGAGGACGAGGGCGATGGCCAGCAGGGCCAGCGCCCGGCGCCGGGACGCACCTGGGGGTCGAAGGTTCACGTGGAGAGGCTACCCCGCCCCGCGTGGACCGCTACCGGCCGGGGCGTCTCACGCAGGCCCGTCCCCACGCTTCCAGCCGGTTGTCGCCAGCAGCCATCTCATCACCGGTGGCGGGGTGAGCCGGTACATCCACCGGCCCCTCCAGGGCAGCATCCGTTCGCGCCGCTCCTGCTCTATCGAGTCCGCGGCCTCGCGGGCCACGTCAGCCGGTGTCATGTCGCCGATCAGCCTGGCGATCTTCGGGATGCGCTCTCTCGACCCGGGGTTGTTGTCGAAATAGGGCGAGTCGACTTCGAACGGGACCAGCAGGGTGACGCCCACTCCGGAGCCGCGCAGGTCCTGTTCGAGCTGGTAGCTGAACGCCCGCATCGCCCAGCGGGCGGCGCCGTAGGCCGTCGCGCCCGGGATCGATACGAAGCCGGCGGCCGAGGTCATGTTGAGGATCCATCCCGAGCCGCGGTCCAGCATCGCAGGCAGCAGCAGCCGGGTCAGTTCGTAGGCGGCGACGTAAGGAAGCCGCATCGCCTCTTCCGCGTAGCCGGCCTCGGTCTCCCAGGCCGCCCGCCACCTGCCGGCGCCGGCATTGTTGACCAGCACGTCGGGGGCCCCGTCGCCGTCCAGCAGGCGCTCGGCGAGGCGCCCGATCTCTGCGTCGTCGCTCAGGTCACACGGTTCGATCTCCGCCGTGGCGCCCTGCTCGCGCAGTTCGCCCGACAGGGCCTCGAGCTTGTCGGCCCCGCGGGCGACCAGGATCAGCCGCGCGCCACGCCGGGCCATCTCGCGGCTGATCTCGGCCCCGATCCCGGAAGAGGCCCCGG
>JBGUDX010000273.1:0-2179 GCA_041821645.1 Acidobacteriota bacterium | reverse complement strand
CGATGATCGTCGACCTGTCGTCGATCAGCTGCTCGGGGTGCGACGAAGCGATCCGGATCGTGGGCGGATAGGCCCCTTTCAGCGGCGTCATCGAAGCAACCGGCTGCGCGCCCGGGGGCAGAGTCTCACCCGGTTCGAACGCGACGAACCGGCCACCGGCGGCCAGCCGCCGCTCGATCACGTTCGCGCTGTCCTCGTCGGCGAACAGCGAGGTCGCGGCCGACCTGATGATCGGCATGGAGTCCGAGGGCGAGCGCAACCTGAAGACCTGCTCGCCCTCGAAGTTCTCGGTGAAGTGCGATGCGAGTACCTGGTTGAGGGTGTCGTTCCGGCTGACCAGGGCGATCGCCGAGATGTCGGTCAGCGCCGATCCCGCCCCTCCGAAATTCGGATCGATCGGGCCGCCCACCGATGTCAGCCCGACCTCGGCGATCTCGCCGGCCTCTTCGAGGTCCTCGGTCCAGACCTGGACCTCCGCTCCCGCTTCCCTCAGCGCACTGCCCAGCGCCAGAGCCCAGCCCGGACCTCCGATCAGTAGCAGGGTGGGCAGCCTCTCTCCCATCAGGCCGAGCAGCCGGGCGAAGGCCGGACCCAGGATCGCGTAGACGAGCACGGTCCCGGCGATCACGAGAAAGGTGATCGGAATGATCAGTTCCGCCCCTTCCACGCCCCTGTCAACCAACTGTAGTCCGAAGACCGAGGCGGTCGAGGCGGCGACGATGCCCCGGGGCGCCATCCCCGCGATCAGGGCCCGCTCGTTGCCCCTGAGCGGCAGGCCGAACGTGGTGGCCGCCGCCAACGGCCTGACCAGCAGGATCAGGATCCCGACCAGGGCGAGCCCCTGCCAGCCGAGATCGACCACCTGGCTCAATTCGACGTTCGCCGCGAGGAGCACGAACAGGATGCCGATCAGGATCGGCACCAGCGTCTCCTTGAACTCGATGATGTTTGCGATCTTCACGCTCTTCTGGTTGGCCAGAACCGCCCCCATGACCAGGTTCGCCAACAAGCCGGAGTCCTCGAACAGCGCGTTGGACGCAGCGAAGGTCGCCACGATCATCATCAGGGTTGCCGCGACCTTGTCGCGGCCCGAAAGCCGCTTCGACTTCAGCAGCGGCATCAGCAGCAGCGCTCCGAGCACTCCGATGGCCACGCCGGTGCCGAGCGACAGAAAGATCTCGAATCCGTCGATCACGGGCCGGCCGCCTTCGCTGACCAGCGACCCGTAGACGACCACCGCGATTATCGCGCCGACCGGATCGACGATGATGCCCTCCCACTTGAGCACCGACCGCACCCGGTCGGGAGGAGCGATGAACTCGAGTATCGGCAGGACCACGGTCGGTCCGGTCACGATCAGCACGGCCCCGATCAGCACCGCGACCGCCGCCGGCACATCGAACAGCAGCACCACCGCGCAGGTCCCGAGTATCCAGGTGAGCGCAAGCCCCACGGTGACCAGGCGGACCACCGCCGGGCGGACACCCTGCGACAGCTCACCCCGCTTGAGACCGAGTGCCCCCTCGAACAGAATGATTCCGACCGTGATCTCGACGATCGGGTTCAGCGCATCGCCCAGCAGCTCGTTCGGATCGATCAGCCCGGTGACCGAGGTGCCGGCGAGCACTCCGACCACCAGCAGCGGCACGATCGCGGGCACGCGCAACCAGGTCGCGGCCAGCCGGGCCAGCACCGAGAAGATGACCACGAGGCTGAGCCCCAGGAGAACGCTGTCCATCAGTTACGGCGCAGCAGCAGGTTGCTGACGATCAGAGCCACCACGGTGACCACGTAGATCTGACCGAGCAGCGCCTCGGCCGCGGTCACCGCCCGCCCGGCGTCGGAGGCCGGGCTGAAGTCACCGATCCCGAAAGTGGTGATCGTGGTCAGGCTGTAGTAGAGGTAGTTGCTCAGCGAGTCCCATTCGGCGCCCTGGTTGAAGAACGGCTCGCCCGATACGGCCTCGATCAGCCCGTACCCGGCTGCAAAGCCGAGGCTGATCAGCAGGTAGATGCACAACACACCGAGCATCGTGTGAAGGGTGAACCCGCCGCGCCTGGCGGCCTGGCGGGTGAGCCCGACCGCGATCGCCGGAGTGGCCACCAGTATCAGGGTCAGCGTCCCCCCTTCAAACAGCTTCGAGTTCACCTCGCCGGTCACGATCGCCTGGCCGTAGCTG
>JBGUDX010000272.1:0-2189 GCA_041821645.1 Acidobacteriota bacterium | reverse complement strand
CTGACCGAACTCGGCGGGGCCTCGTTCGGCGGCACCTCGATCGCCCAGGTGACCCTGCCGGTCGCCCAGAAACTGACCGGACGACAGGGCGAGTTCGACCAGATCTCGGTTACGGCGGAGTCTGGCGTGAGCCCGGAAGAGCTGCGTGACCGGATATCGGATGTCCTGCCGAAGTCGGCCCGGGTCGAGACCGGCACCGAGAACGCCGAGCGAAACGCCGACGAGATTCGCGAGGGCCTCAGTTTCCTGACGATCGCCCTGCTGGCGTTTGCCGCGATCGCCCTGTTCGTCGGCGCCTTCGTCATCTTCAACGTCTTCTCGATAACCGTTGCTCACCGGACCCGCGAGTTCGGCATGCTGCGCACGCTCGGGGCGAGCCGGCGTCAGATTCTCAGGACGGTTCTGATCGAGAGCTTTCTGATCGGGCTGTTTGCCTCGGTGGTCGGGATCCTCGTCGGGCTCGGCCTGGCCGAGGGCCTCAGTGCGATCCTCAAGATGGTGGGGGCCGAACTTCCGGCCAATTCCCTGGTGGTCCTGCCCCGGACGATCATCGTCTCGTTCCTGATCGGCATCGGGATAACGATGATCGCCTCTCTGATTCCGGCCCTGCGCTCTACACGGGTTCCCCCGATAGCGGCCCTGTCCGAGAACATCTCCGTGGGGGGCAGCAACCGTATCGTTTTGCGGAGCATCGTTTCGGTTGTCCTGGCCGTGGTCGGACTGGCTCTGGTCGCCGGAGTCCTGATCGGCGGCTCGAGCGGAGGTTCGGCGGCTCTCAAGATTGGCGCCGGCGCGGTCTGCGTGCTGGTCGCGATCTCGATCTTCAGCCCCAGGCTGGTCCGCCCGGCCGCCTCGATCGTGGGCGCCCCGCTGGAGAGGATCGGCGGCCTGACCGGCCGCCTGGCCCGCGAGAACTCTCAGCGCAATCCTTCAAGGACCGCCGTGACCGCGGCCGCCCTGATGATCGGGCTGGCCCTGGTCAGTTTCGTCACCGTGTTCGCTTCCGGCCTGTCCAGTTCGGTGGACCGGGTGATCGAGCAGAACTTCAAGGGCGAGATCGTGATCCAGAATTCAGGCGGCTTCCTCGATTTCCCTACCAGGGCGATCGATGTCGCCGGAACGGTAGACGGCGTTGAAGCCGCCTCCGGCCAGCGCTACGCGACCGCCCTGCTCGGCGACAAAGCCACCTCGATCTCATCGCTCGAGCCGGCCACCGCCGCGGACGTCGTCACCTTTGACTGGATCGAGGGATCGGACGAGAGCATGACCTCGCTCGAGGATGACCAGGTGATCGTGAGCGAGGGTGTCGCCGACTCGGAGGGGGTCGGGCCGGGAGACCGGATTTCGATCACCTCCCAGAAGGGCGACACAGGGGAGTACGAAGTCACGGCGATCACCGCGCCGGGCACCCTGGACCTCACCGGCGAGCTGATCGTCACCGAAAAGACGATCGCCGATGCGTTCGGGGTCGATCTGAACTCCTCGGGCCTGGTCAAGACCGAGCCCGGGGCTGACGTCGACCGGGTGCAGGAGGGGATCAAGGATGCGCTGGAGAAACCGTTCCCCACAGTTGACGTGCTCAATCAGCAGGAACTGAAGGACACCCAGCAGGAGCAGATCAACGCTCTTCTGGCGATGATCTACGTGCTGCTGGCCCTGGCCGTGGTGGTCTCCCTGGTCGGGATCGTGGTCACCCTGATCCTCTCCATCCATGAGCGCACCCGCGAACTCGGCATGCTGCGGGCGGTCGGCATGTCACGGCGCCAGATCAGGCGCATGGTGCGCTACGAGGCTGTGATCACGGCCGTGCTCGGGGCGATCGCCGGCCTGATCATCGGCGTGGTCTTCGCTTTCCTGCTCGGGATTCCGCTGGAGGGCGACGGGTTTGCCCTGAGCTATCCGATTCCGACCCTGATCGTGATCCTGATCCTGACCGCCCTGGCCGGCGTGATCGCGGCGATCTACCCCGCCCGCAAGGCGTCCCGGCTCGACATACTCGAAGCGATCTCCTACGAGTAGGCCGGTCCGGCCGCTACTGGCAGCGCGGCCCGGTCAGGAGTCGAAGCCGAGGCCGAGCCTGGCCAGGGTGTTCAGCCAGACGCCGCGTTCACCGTTGTTGTGGTCGGCCGCGGCGAGGCGGTTCCGGGTGAACTGGATGGTGCTCCAGCGCAACGGTTCCGGAGGGAAGG
>JBGUDX010000271.1:0-2191 GCA_041821645.1 Acidobacteriota bacterium | reverse complement strand
GATCGCGACCCGCATGATGTTCTTCTCGAGCGGCGCGATCCGGCTGAGGTCCCAGCCCTTTGCGTATTCGGCGATAACTTCGTCTAGCTCGTCCCGGTGCTCCTCCACCCCTTCGGCAAGCTCGATCGTGAACGGCCGGGCGTCGGCCAGAAGGACCGTCAACGGCCGGTCGGTCACCTCCTGCTGGTAGCAGGCGAACACCGCGTCGCGGCGCTGGTCGGATCGGCGCATCGGTCAAGGATATTGATCCCGCCCCCGGAGACGGCCGCGAAGGGGTTCAGGCCGTCTCGCCCCAGATGGTCGCGGTCAGCGAGCGGGGCCCGCCGTGATCGCGGTGCTCGCAGAGATAGATGCCCTGCCAGGTGCCGAGGTGGAGCCGGCCGTCCCGGACCGGCAGGGTCAGGTCAAAGCCGGTCAGGCTGCCTTTGATGTGGGCGGGCATGTCGTCCGGGCCCTCGATCGTGTGGGTCCAGTCGAAGCCGGCCGGCCTTTCGGGGGCGACACTGTCGACCCACGAGCGGAAGTCCCGCCGCACATCCGACGAGGCGTTCTCGTTCAGCGTGAGCGAGGCCGAGGTGTGACGGATCATCAGGTGAAGCAGGCCGACCCTGAAATCCCGCAGGCCGGGCAGGGCGGCGACTACTTCGTCAGTGACCAGGTGGAATCCCCGGGGTCGCGCATTCAGGGTGATGTCGGCCTGGATCAAGTTCGCCTCCCGAAGGCGGGACCTGTTCGGCAGGCGGGGCGCATTCCGCCGGCGCGGCTGTCGCACCCGGCGCCGGCGTCCGGACCGGCCGGCTCAGGCGCGGGAGACGTACTCACCGCTCCGGGTATCAACCCTGATCAGCTCGCCCTCTTCGATGAACAACGGGACCTGCACCTCGACCCCGGACTCGAGCGTCGCCGACTTGCTTCCGCCGCCTGAGGCCGTGTCGCCCTTGAGACCGGGCTCGGTCTTTTTGACCTTGGCGTCGATCGCGCTGGCCACCTGTACCTCGGAGGCGCGTTCATCGACGAACAGCACCTCGACCTCATCGTTGGGCTGGACCCAGCGCAGAGCCTCGGCCGCGAGGTCGGTCGGCAGTTCGAGCTGGTCGTAAGTCCGATTGTCCATGAATACGACCGCGTCACCGGATTCGTAGAGGAACTGCATCTTGCGGGACTCGGTCCTCACCGGGCGGAACTTCTCGCCGGCCCGGAAGGTCTTGTCCTGTACCGAACCGTCGTTGATCTTGCGCAACTTGGTCCTGACGAAGGCGCCGCCCTTGCCGGGCTTCACGTGCTGGAACTCGATGATCCGGAAGATCGAACCGTCGACTTCTATGTGTATGCCGTTCTTGAACTGGTTGGTTGAGATCACGCCGCGCAGTCTAGCCAGACGGCGGCGGCCGGAGGGCGCCTCGCCCGGCCACGTGCCGGACCGATCCGGGTGCCGCACAACCGCTCTCGCGCCACCCGGCATAATCCGGGCATGACCACTCCCGCGCTGCTCGACGAACTGCTCAGAACCCCAGGACCCTCCGGATACGAGGGCCCGGCCGCGAAGGTCTGGCGCGAGGCCGCCGGCTTTGCCGAGATCACGACTGACGGCCTCGGCTCCAGCGTGGCGACGATCGGCCCCGGCGGCGAAGCGGCCGACGCGGGGTCCGATGCACCTCTGGTCGCGGTGGTCGGCCACATCGACGAGATCGGGTTGGTCGTCACCCACATCGACGAGAAGGGCTTCCTCTACTTCGCCCCGATCGGCGGCTGGGACCCCCAGATCCTGGTCGGCCAGCGGGTTACCGTCACCGGTAACGAGGGCCAGGTGCCCGGAGTCGCCGGCCGCAAGCCGATCCACCTGCTCGATCCCGAGCAGCGCAAGAAGGTGGTCAAGCTGAAGGAGATGCACATCGACATCGGGGCCGGTGACCGCGAAGAGGCGCAGGAACTGGTCTCGGTGGGCGATCCCGCGGTGATCGACTCTGAGCCGCTGGCCGTAGCCGGTGGCCGGCTGGTCTCGCGCTCGATGGACAACCGGCTCGGTTCCTATATCGCGCTCGAAGCTCTGAGGCGATGCCACGAGAACGCCAGGCTGAAGGCCCGCTTCGCGGCGGTGGCGGCCGTTCAGGAGGAGATCGGGCTGTTCGGGTCGAGGACCGCGTCGTTCACGGTCCGGCCTGATCTGGCAGTGGCGATCGACGTGACCCAC
>JBGUDX010000270.1:0-2219 GCA_041821645.1 Acidobacteriota bacterium | reverse complement strand
GGGCAGCGTCGCGGCCTGGAGGCCTACGTGACCCAGGGCAAGACGATGGGCCTGCCGATCCTCTACCCGTGGGCGAACCGCCTGGCGGGAGACCGATACCGGTTTCACGGCGAGCAGGTTGACCTGTCCGGGGAGATTCCCGGGATGCACCGGGACGAGAACGGGCTTCCGATGCACGGGACCCTCGCCGCCTCCGGTCTCTGGCGGGTTGACCCGGGAGGTTCGGACAGACAGTCCGGGCGTACGTCCCTTGCTGCCACGCTCGAGTTCGGCGATCACCCCGACCTACTGCGCGCCTTTCCTTTTCCGCACCGGATCTCGCTCGAATTCATTCTGAGCGGACGCTCGCTCGAGGTCACCACGACCGTGACCGCGACCGGGGAGACGCCGGTTCCGCTCGCGTTCGGTTTTCACCCCTACTTGACCCTGCCCGGCGTCGATCGTCCGGAATGGGCTGTCGAGACTCCTCCGGTGATCGAACTCGATGTCGACCGGGAGGGAATTCCGACAGGTGTGGAGCGCGACCTGCCGGCCCGGAGCTTCCAGCTGGGGGAGCGGTCGATCGACCAGGGCTACCGGGGGCTCGCCGACGGATCCCGGTTCAGCCTTCAGGGAGGCGGCCGCCGGATCACGGTCGAGTTGATCGCCGGGTTCCCGGCGGCCCAGGTCTACGCACCGTCAACCGACGACGTGGTCTGTTTCGAGCCGATGAAGTCGCCGACCGCGGCCCTCAGCTCGGGCCGGAACCTGGCCACGGTCGGGCCGGGCGGACAGGATGTGTCCAGGTTCTCGATAACCGTGGAAAGATCGCCCGTGCCGTCGTCGCGGCCGGCGGGCCCCGGCGTCCATTACCGGCTCAGGCCGGGAGCGCCGGCCAGCGAGGTCATCGAGGTGATAAGGGGGCGGGCCCTGTCGGCGGTCACGCAGCTCACGGAAGCCACTCCGGACGATCAGGCTGAAGCGGTTCACGAGACCCGCAAGGACGTCAAGAAGATCCGGGGGGCGCTGCGGCTCGTCCGCGGGGATCTCGGCGAAGACCGGTTCCGCTCGGAAAACCGGCGATTTCGTGATGCCGCACGCCTGCTTTCGGGAATGCGGGACACCGAGGTCATGACCGAGACCGTCGCGGCGCTGATCGAACGCCACCCCGAGGCCTCCGCGCAACTGGAACCGGTGCGGACCGAGCTGGATACCCGGGCCGGTCGGATCAGACAGGGACCAGACAGGCGCGATGCCGAGACCCGTATGCGCATGGCTGCCGAAGCGATCGAGGGCGGAGCCGCCGGGCTGGACGACTGGCAACTGGATGACCGCGGCTGGGACAGCTACCGGCCGGGCCTCAGGCGGACCTATCGCGACGGACGCAGGGGGTTGAAACAGGTCGAGGACCGGTTGAGGTCGGACCGGGTCGGCGATGCCGCGGGCGAGGTCCACCAGTGGCGCAAACGGGTCAAGGACCTCTGGTACCAGCTGCGGCTGCTCCGGGACGCCTGGAAGCAGGGACTGGGCGGCCCGGTAGACGAGCTGGACCGGCTGGCCGATCTGCTCGGCGATTTCAACGACCTGGCGGTGCTCGACCGCGAGATTGCGGCGTCACGGTCGGGCGAGCCCCGGGTTGATGACCTCAGCGCCCTGATCGCGACCCGGCAGGGCGAGCTACTCGACAGCGCCCTCCCGATCGGGCGACTGATCTACGCTGAATCGCCATCCCGGTTCAGTGACCGGATCGGCAGCTACTGGCAGATCTGAGCCCGGCGGCTTCAGCGGCGGGCAGCGGCGCGCGCCCAGAGCACCAGGGAGATCGCCTGGAATATCGCGAGGATGACCAGCCAGGCCGTGGCGATCCCCCAGAAAGCATCGGGGTAGAGCCGCCTCAGGGTCGTATCGTCGGGGAACTTCCAGCTGTCGCCTTCGAAGAAGATCCCGTGAAACCCGTCGAATGCGGCGTCGAAACCGATCAGCATCAACAGCCCGAGCGAGGCGACCAGAGCGAGAGTAGCGGCCCCGCCCCAGAGCAGACCCGAGCGGGCCGCTTGACCGAACGCCCCGGTTCTGATCCGAAGCCAGGCCAGTGATCCGCCCAGGCCCACGAGGCCGACCAGCCAGCCGATGGCGCAGGCCCTGACCAGCCCGCGGACGTCTTCCATGTGGCTGACCTCGGGCAGGCCGAAGGCCGCGCTCCCGTCGGGCAGCTCGGCGGCGGTCAGCAGTCCGGTCCC
>JBGUDX010000269.1:0-2222 GCA_041821645.1 Acidobacteriota bacterium | reverse complement strand
CGCCCGATTCCCAGCTGCGGCCGATCCTCCGTGCCGGGTAGTTGGCCGGGCGGGCATCCCGGTTGCGCTGCCTCAACTGCCACACCCCGACGATGTGGACGATGATCGAGCCGAGCAGCAGGGCCCGGACCAGCCAGAGGACACCGGCGTAGGGGATCAGCGGCTCGGCGATCCCACGCAGCCAGCCGGCGTACCAGTCGACCCGCGGCTCGACCCCGCCGGGCCCGAAAAGCGAGTTCAGGTTGCCGATCATGTGCAGGATCAGGTAACCGACCAGAATCGCGCCGGTCACCGCCACGATGGTCTTTTTGCCGACGGTCGATCTCCAGAAGTCAACCACGGCAATCACTGCTCCGGAGGGCTTTCCGACCGGAGGCCTTATGTGATGAGTTGGACGAAGCCACGGCCTCCAATCCTATGACCCCGCCGGTCGGGGTGACTGGTCGTCCCGGGATTCGCCCGAAAGCGATCGCTCCGGTAGCCGGGCTCAGCTCGTCCTAGTCGTCCCGGGCGGTGACCCGGTCGAGCTGGACCTCGCCACTCTCTTTTGTGTCTTCGGTGACCACGTAACAGAGCGGTGGGCCACCGAAGAAGGTCGCGTTCTCACCCTCACCGACGAATATGCCGGGTCGGGCTGACCCGTCGGCGTTGTGTATCCAGATCTTCTGACCCTTTTTAAAGCCCTCGAATGCCATACGGACAATCTATCGCGACGACGGTTTCCGCCACCGCAGTGGATATATTCGCGTTCATGTCGATCGACGAAACTTGGGACGGGGCGCGGTGAAATACGGTCGCCGGCTGTTGCTGCCGGCCGCGGCGGCAGTGGCAGCCCTGACCTTCGCCGGATGCAGCTTCTCCTGCAGCATCGGTGAAAGCACCGCGACCTCCGATGAGCTGAACAGCCAGCTCAGAGATTCCTACGAGTCGCAGACCGGGATCGCGCTGACCAGCATCGACTGTGAAGAAGCGAAGGCCGAAGTCGGGGAAGAGATCGAATGCACGGCGACCAATGAACGCGACATAGACCTGGAGATCAAGGGTGAGATCACCTCAGTTGACGAATCAGACGACACCTTCAAGTTTGACTGGAACGTGATCCGGGCAACCGCGCCCGGCGAGGTCTACTCGACGGCCGCGAAGAAGAGCCTTGAACAGCAGTCGGGGCGGCCGCTGGACTCGGTCGAGTGCCCCGATCGGATCCCGATCAAGGTGGGGGCCGAGGTCCGCTGCAAGGTCGTGACCGGCGACGGCGAACAGCTCGGCGCGACGCTCACCCTGACCGATCTCGACGGAGGCTTCCGCATCAACGTCGATCAGTCCGGTCCGGTTGGCGCGGACACGACCGGGGCCTGACCGCGCCCCGGCGGCCGGCGGTATCTACCACAGTGAAGCGCCGCGGCCTATGCTTGGTGTTCGACCGGTAGCCCCGGCAAACGCAAAAGCATCGACGACTTCAAAGAGGAGAGCCCGAGACCGATGAGCGAGCCCGAAGCCCCCAGCTTCCGCCCAGAGACGATCGCCCTGCACGCCGGCCAGGAGCCGGACCCGACCACCAACGCCAGGGCGGTGCCGATCTACCAGACCGTGTCCTACAACTTCAAGGACGCCCAGCACGCCCAGGACCTGTTCGCGCTGGCCGAGCCGGGCAACATCTATTCGCGGATCATGAACCCGACCTGGAACGTTCTCGAGGAGCGCATGACCGCACTCGAGGGCGGGGTCGCCGCACTCGCGGTCGCTTCGGGCCAGGCCGCGGTCACCTATTCGGTACTGAACATCTGCCGGGCCGGAGACAACATCGTTGCGCTCTCGACCCTCTACGGCGGCACCTACAACCTGTTCGCCCACACCCTGCCGCAGTACGGGATCGAAGTCCGCTTCGCCGACCCCGACAAACCGGGCGAGCTGGCCGGGATGGTCGATGAGAAGACCCGCCTCGTGTTCGGCGAGACGATCGGCAACCCCAAGCTGAACGTGGTCGACATCGCCGCCTGGGCCGACGCCGCGCACGCGGAGGGACTGCCGCTGGTGGTCGATAACACCGTCCCGACCCCGATCCTGACCAACCTGTTCGAGCTCGGGGCCGATATCGCTGTCCACTCGGCGACCAAGTTCATCGGCGGTCACGGAACCTCGATCGGCGGCATCATCGTCGACTCCGGGAACTTCGACTGGGCGGCCCAGAGCGATCGCTATCCCCTCCTGACCCAGGGCGACCC
>JBGUDX010000268.1:0-2236 GCA_041821645.1 Acidobacteriota bacterium | reverse complement strand
CGATGAATCGCCGAGAGGCACTCAACACGTGTTCCCCACCAGACGACCATTTCCGAATCGGCTTCAAAGGAAGCCGACACAAGATCCGTCGACTCTTCGTTGACAGTGAGCGGCACCACCGCCGAGGCGTCCCAGAAACTCATTCAGTAGCGAGCCTCCCGCCGCTCCTCGAGCAGGGCATCGAGCACGCCTGGCCCCTCCAACTTCGGCGGCCTGTCCCGAGTGAAAAAGTCGTCGGGCAGTTTCCCCTTTGGCGGGTTGACTATGCCCAGCCGGACCAACTCGTCCATCTCGGTTGACTCGTCGGAAACCCGGTTCACCGTCACCACCGGACGGCCCCGGTCGGTGACGACCACTTCCTCACCCCTCCGGGCGAGATCGATGTACTCGCTCAGCCTGGCCTTGAATTTGGCGATTCCCACCATGGTCATGACTATTATGACTACATCATTTTGACCAAAGGGTCAACTCTGCAACGATTCGGCTAGCGCAGCAGATCCTTGACCAGGTGGCCGATCCGGACGGACAGCAACTTGAGCGCGTTTTCGAGCAGGGTGCAGACCAGATCCGGGTCTTCCTCCCGGAGCCCCTCGAGGTTCTCGTGGCTGAGCGCCCAGCCGGTCACGTCGGCATCGGCCCTGGCGCTGCCGAACCTCGGTCGGCGGCTGATCAGCGGGATCTCGTTCAGGATCATGCCCGCCGGCAGGGTGGCGATCCGGTTGGCTTGACTTGTGGCCTCGCCGGTGAACAGACTGACGCTGCCGCTTGAGACCAGAAGCATCTCATCATCGTCCTCGATCGTGGCCGAGTAAAGCTGCTCGCCGGCGGCAAAGCTGCGGGGCTCGAGGTAGGTGTCGAGCCTTGAGATCTGTTCCGGGCTCATACCGAGGGTCGCCCCGTGCTGGGCGAGTTCAAAGCTGGTCGGTCCGGTCGGTCCGCCATGGCGTTCGATCATCTGGTCCTCACACCACTCAAGCGCCGCGTCGAGCCCCGGGAACACCTTCGGCATCTCCAGGTCGCGCTCGCTCCGGTACCTGACCAGCGCATCGTTGAACTCCGGCAGAGGCTCGAGGTCCGATATGACGAGCTGACCACCGAGCCCATCGCAACCGTCAATCAGGTCACTGAAGATCTGTACCCCGGCGACGTTTACCCCGCGAACGTAGTTCAAGTCGAGCAGCGTGATCTCGATCTCTTCGCCCCCCTCCAGCACCGACCGGGTGATGAGCTCGCCACCGGCGAAGGTGAGCTCGCCCTGAAGCTCCAGCACCCGGACCCGGTCGCCGAAGTCCCGCAGCACTTCCAACTCACCTTCCGGCCTGAGACGGATCGACCGGATGTCTTCCAGGGTTTTCTCGGCCCGCACCGGGGGCGGCGGACGGCGGGCCGGGGTCATCACGTGGAGACGCAGCTGCTCGGACAGCTGCTCGCAGACGTTGATTCCGCGGACGCTGTTGCCGTGCGCGTCGAGCGGCGGCGAATAGACGGCGATGCCCAGCTGGCCCGGCAGCACGGCGATGATGCCGCCGGCCACCCCGGACTTGGCCGGCAGGCCGACCGAATACAGCCAGTCGCCGGCGGCGTCGTACATGCCGCAGCTGGCCAGCACGCTGAGCACGTTGCGCACCGTGTCCTCGCGCAGCACCCGCACCCCGGTGACCGGGTTGACTCCGTTCGAGGCCATGGTGGCGGCGATCGTGGCCAGATCGCGGCAGTCGACCAGGGTCGAGCACTGGCGGAAGTAGGTTTCGACGATCTGCTCGACGTCGCCGTCGATTGCGCCCGAGTTCTGGAGCAGGTAGGCGATCGCCCGGTTGCGGCTGCCGGTCGAGTTCTCCGATGCGAAGACCGCTTCATCGATGCTCAGGTCGCGGCCGGCAAAGGCCGAGTACTCGCTCAGGATGCGGTCGATCGGCTTGTCGAAACCGAGCGGCTCGATCAGCGAGGCGGTCGCGATCGCCCCGGCGTTGACCATCGGGTTCGGCGGTATGCCGGTTCCCGGTTGCAGGGTGATCGAGTTGAACGCCTCACCGCTCGGCTCGACGTCGACGTGCTTGCGCACCTCCTGCTCGCCGATCGCCTCCAGGGCGAGCGCGTAGGTCAGCGGTTTCGAGATCGACTGGATCGTGAACTGCTGCTCGACGTCACCGACGAGGATCTGTTGCCCGTCGAGTGTCACGGCGGCGATTGCGAATCGATCCGGATCGACCGCCGCCAGTTCGGGGATGTACGAGGC
>JBGUDX010000267.1:0-2240 GCA_041821645.1 Acidobacteriota bacterium | reverse complement strand
GGCCCACGGTGAATCCCGGATCGTCTCGGAGGCCGAGGTCGATGCCCTGCCGGGCGAGGCCGGCCACGCGCTTTTCTGGGCCGGCGAACACCAAGGAACGGAGCTCGAGTACAACGACACCGGTGGCAACGTGCACCTGCGGTATCTGCCGGACGGCACGCCGGCGGGCGCTCCCGCGCAGACCTTTCTCGACGTCGGCACCTACCCGTTCAAGGGCGCCTACAGGGCGACCAGGGCGCTCGCCGGCCAGAAGGGCATGATCCAGGTTGACCACCGGAACGGGGTCGGCTTCTACGACCGGACGAGGCCTTACAGCGTGACCATGGCCTTCCACGATCAGCCGAACCTCCAGGTAGAGGTCTACCTGCCCGAGAAGAACGAGGCGCTCAAGATCGTGCGCAGTGGCGATATCGTGCCCCTGCCCTGATTCTCGCCTGGATCCTCTTCCCCCTCGTACTGGTCGCGCTAAGCCTCGGCCTCGGGCTGCTGGCCGAAGCGGCAAGCGGTCGCCGCCTGCCGGGCGCGATCCTGCCGGCCGTCGGCTTCGCGGCACTGATCGCGGTCGGAGGCCTGGTGACCCTGTTCTCCGGTCTGGCCGAGTTCACCACCGCTGTCGTCGTCGCGCTGGCCGTGGCCGGCTTCGGACTGGCCTGGCCGTTGAAAGGCAGGTCGATCTCCCCCTGGCCGGTCCTCGGGGCGTTCGGCGTGTTCCTGGTCTTCGGTGCTCCGGTGATCTTCTCGGGAGAGGCCGGCTTCGCCGGGTACATCAAGCTCGACGACACCTCGACCTGGCTCGCGTTCACCGACCACGTGCTGGCCTACGGCCACTCGACCTCGGGCCTTGCCCCGTCCAGCCATGAAGCCACGGTCCAGATCAACCTCTCGGCCGGATACCCGCTCGGCGCGTTCATCCCGCTCGCGGTCGGCCACGAGCTGACCGGGACCGATTCCGCCTGGCTGTTCCAGCCTTTTATGGCCGTGATGGCGGCGCTGATGTCGCTGGTCTTCTTCGAACTGCTGCGCCCGGTGGTGGCCGGCGTCGCTGCCCGTTCCGCTCTCGTCTTCGTCGCGGCCCAGCCGGCGCTGCTGGTCGGATTTGCCTACTGGGGCGGCGTGAAAGAAGTGGCGACCGCTCTTCTGGTGGCCGTCCTGGCCGCGACGATCACCGCCCTGACCCGGCCGGAGAGCTCACTCTCGCTGCGTGCCCTGACCCCGGCCCCGATCCTCGCCGGCGCCGCCCTGGTCGGGGTGATGGGCGCGGGCGGCGCACCATGGCTCCTGGCGATCGCGCTGGCCGTCGCCGTCGTCATGGCGGTGGCCGCATCGCGCGTACCGAATACGAGGACGGCCCGGATCGCCCTGGTCAGGGTCTATCTGATCCGGGGGCTGGTCGTGCTCGGCGGGGTGGTCGCGATCGGCCTACCGACGGTGCTCGCGGCCGGAAGCTTCTTTTCGCCCGATCAGGGCCCGTTGACCAGCGGAGGGGAGCTCGGCAACCTGATCGAGGCGCTCGAGCCGGCCCAGTACGCCGGACCATGGCCGGTCGGGGACTTCCGGCTCAGCCCCGGCTCGGGCCTCATGACCGCGATCCTGATCCTCGCAACGGTCCTGGCCTGGGGATTCGGCGTGGTGGCCGCGGTCAAAGACCGGGCCGCGGCGCTGCTCGTGTTCGCGTTCGGGACGGGACTCGGGTCGCTCATCGTCTACGCGGTCGGTTCACCCTGGATCCAGGGCAAGGCTCTGGCCACCGGCACCGCCTCGTTCCTGATCATGGCGATGGCCGGAATCGGCTGGCTGCTGAGCGGTGGCCCGGGCCGGCAGGATGGTCGCGGACGGCCCGGACCGGGTCAACTGAAGGCGCTCGGCGCGGTTCTGCTCGTCGTGCCGGTCGCGGTGCTGGCCTCCAACGCGCTGGCCTATCACGAGTCCTGGCTTTCTCCCCGGGCCCAGCTGGCCGAGCTGGAAGGGATCGGTGAGCGGTTCGCCGGTCAGGGACCGGCACTGATGACCGAATACCAGCCCTACGGGGTGCGTCACTTCCTGCGGCGGGCCGACGCCGAGGGCGCATCGGAGTTGAGGCGCCGCGCGATCCCGCGCCGCGACGGAAGCGAGGCCGAAAAAGGCGCCTGGACCGACACCGACGGTCTCGCGCTGGCGCCCGACCGGGAGGGCCTGCTGACTTATCCGGTCCTGGTTTTGAGGCGAAGCCCGCTTCAGAGCCGGCCGCCTTCGCCCTACAC
>JBGUDX010000266.1:0-2259 GCA_041821645.1 Acidobacteriota bacterium | reverse complement strand
AGATCATGACCTGGTTTGCGATCGGGATCTCCGCCCTGATCGTGCTGGGCGTCATCGTCGTTGTCGCGGCCGGGGTGACCGCGGTCGCCGGGGCGGTGCCGGTGGCCGCGCTGGTGATCCTGCTCGGAGCCGGAGTGGTCGTTGCCGGGATCAAGGGAAAACAGGTTGTCGCGGCCTCGTTGCTCGCCGCCGCGCTCGCCGTGGCGCTGCCGATGGCGATCGTATCGATCGCCGATCTCGGAATCGAGGGAAGCTACGGCGAAGTGAGGGAGGCTCCGGTCAGCGCAGGCGACCTGCCCGAAGACGGCTACAAGCTGGCCGCCGGAGGGATGGAGATCGACCTGCGCAAGTACCCGTTCCGAGCTGGGGAAACGGTCGAGATCCCGGTGACCAGCGGCTTCGGCGTGACCAGCATCGTGGTCCCCGACCGGGTCTGCGTGGCGGGAGAGTTCTCCGGAAAGGCGGGCCTGATCGACGTCAGGGGAACCGAGTCGTCGGGCGTCGAGATCGATCGATCGATCGGCCGCCCCGGGAACAACGCCCCCACGCTGGTCCTCGACGCCGAATTCAAACTCGGCGCGCTCGAGATCGCCGACGGCACCGAGTGGCGCCGCCACGGTGGCGACCCGGGCAACTTCGGCACGTTCAACTACAACGATGCCCAGAACCGCGCGGTGCGAGAGCGTGCCCGCGCGGCCTGTGAAGGCGGCGCGGCCGGTGGCGGCAAGAAGGCCGAAAACGGCAAGGCCGGTGGCAAGACGGACGGAAAGGCCGGGAATCAATCGGCCGGACAGGGCCAGGGCTCCGGGAACGGAGGATCGTCCGGCTGACCATGGCGAACCGCTCCCGACTGAGTCGCGATACGGACCAGGCTCTCGTAGCCGGCGTCTGTGCCGGAATCGCCCGGCGCCTCGGCATCGACCCGGCCCTCGTCCGGGTCGGTGCCGTTGTGCTGACCATTGCCACCGGCGGGATCGCCGCGCTGGTGTATGGGCTGCTCTGGGTGATCCTGCCGGCAGATGGGACCGAGCAGCCCACCGGCGGCAGTGGCTCCCGGACCGAATCGAGGGCCGGCCGGGAGGGCGAGGCGGATACCGCCACCGAGGGCCGAGCTTCCTGGATAGTCGGGGTCGGAGCCGGGCTGATCACCCTGGGGCTGCTCTTCGTCTTCCGCGAACTGGGTATCTGGTGGAGCGACTCGCTGGTCTGGCCGCTGGTCCTGGCGACCGCGGGAGTGGCACTCTTCTGGCGACAGTTCACCGGGCCCGGGGCCGACCAGCGGGATGACCCCGACCGCGACGGCGGCCCCCGGGTCGCCGGGCGCCCCGCCGGCCGGGACGATCCGGGCAGCCCCGGACCGGGGCCAGGCGGCACCGAGACCGCGTCGCGCGCCCCGAAATCCCGCCTCGGCCCCTATCGCGGCGGGTTCGGGGTCGCCCTGATCCTCGGCGGCGCACTGCTCTTCCTCTACATAAACGGCGCCTTGGGCGGCGCCGGCAACGTGGCCCTGGCGGTGGTCACGGCGTTCATCGTGCTCGGGCTGGTCCTGGCTCCGCTCTGGGTCCGGCTGGCCCGCAACCTGAGTGCCGAGCGGGCCGCGCGGATCCGTTCGCAGGAACGGGCCGAGCTGGCCGCCCACCTGCACGACTCGGTCCTGCAGACCCTCGCCCTGATCCAGAAGCGGCCCGAGGATTCCCGCCGGATCTCGACCCTGGCCCGCAGGCAGGAGCGTGAGCTGAGGGAGTGGCTTTCGGGTGACCCCGACCGCGACCGGGCCGATTCGCTGAGTGCGGCGATCGAATCGGTGGCGGCCGAGGTGGAGGAACGCCACGAGGTACCGGTCGAGGTGGTCACGGTCGGCGACTGCGACCTCGACCGGCGAAACACCGCGCTGGTGGCAGCCAGCCGCGAGGCGCTCACCAACGCGGCCCGCCATGCCGGGGAAGCCGGGCCGGTCAGGATCTATGCCGAGATCGACCCGTCCGGATCCCAGGTTTTCGTCCACGACCGCGGCGACGGCTTCGACCTCGGGGCGGTCCCCCCCGACCGGCGCGGGGTGAGAGACTCGATCGTCGGGCGGATGGAACGCCACGGCGGTTCGGCCAGGGTGCGCTCGACCCCCGGCGAAGGAACGGAAATCGAGCTGATCATGGAGGCGAAATGAGCAGAACGTCGGTAGCGATCATCGATGACCACGCGATATTCCGGGCCGGGGTGCGGGCCGAGCTCGAGCAGGGGGTCGAGGTGATCGGCGAGGCC
>JBGUDX010000265.1:0-2269 GCA_041821645.1 Acidobacteriota bacterium | reverse complement strand
GTAGGCAAGAAAACCATGGAGCTGGGCACCGGCGTGATTGGGGCCGGTCAGGCATCCGCCGCGGAAGCAGACGGTCGGCATGCCGAAGTACCGGCCGTATTCCTGGACCAGCAGGTCGGCACTCGCCTTGGATACTCCGAACAGGGAGTGGGTCGACCGGTCGATCGACATCGAAGTGTCGATACCCCGGTGATAGCGGTGGCCGGGGGGCAGTTCGAGGCGACTTTGCTCTTTCACCAGTGGAAGCCGGTTTGGCAGGTCGCCGTAGACCTTGTTGGTCGAACAGAAGATGAAAGGGGCGTCCGGGCAATGTTCCCGGCAGGCCTCGAGCAAGTTGAGCGTGCCAAGGGCGTTGACGCCGAAATCGGTCTGGGGGTCGCGGGCCGCCCAGTCATGGGACGGCTGCGCCGCTGTGTGAATCACCAGCTCCGGCCCAACTTCGACCCCTGCGAATATCCGGCCGATGCCTTCAGCGTCGCGAATGTCGAGTTCGACGTTCTCGAACTCGTCGTATCGGGAGAGAAGGCTCTGCGAGGTCGGGCGGGTCGAAGAATCCGGCCCGAAGAACTGCGAGCGCATGTCGTTTTCGATTCCGATCACATGCCAGCCAGCTTCGACCAGGTGGGCGACGGACTGCGAGCCGATCAGGCCTCCGGAACCGGTGACGACCGCGGTCTTCAATTCATGCCGCCGCGTCGGGATCCCTGAACATTGGCCTAAGCTAACAGCATGGGGGACGGCCCGACAGGCATCTCGGCTCTGCGCAATCGACCGTATGAGGTGCTGCTGGGGGCACTGATGCTCGCGTCAGCCGCCCTGCTCATCCACTACCGGTCGGATCTCAATTTCATGCTCGACGACTGGGCGTTCGTCATCTATCGCGAAGACGGCGGCCTCGGCGACTTCCTCGACCCCCACAACGAGCACATCTCGATCCTTCCGGTCGCGATTTTCAAGCTCTTCCTTTCGGTCTTTGGCATGGGCTCGGCGATGCCGCTCCAGATCCTTTCTGTTGCGGCCTTCCTACTCAGTGTCTTCGTGCTTTTCGTCTACCTCAAGTCGCTCGTCGCAGAGCCGGCCGCCCTGATCGGTTGCGCGGTGATCCTTTTCCTCGGAGCTGCCTGGGAAGATTTGCTCTGGGCCTTTCAGATCGGCTTCTCGATCTCGATGGCCGCCGGAATCGGGGCGCTGGTCATGCTGCGGCGCCAGGACAGCTTCGGCGATCGCATCGCCTGCCTGCTGCTCGTGATCTCGATGATTTCCACCTCACTGGGCATACCCTTCGCGATCGGCGCGGGCGTAATGCTGCTGCTCCAGCGTGAAAACTTGATCAGGCGGCTGTATGTGACTGTGGTACCAGTCTGCGTCTACGGGCTCTGGTACCTGGGCTGGGGCCATACGGCAGAGAGCGCCCTGAGCTTCGACAACGCGCTGCACGCGCCCGAGTACATCGCCCGCTCGTTCTCCCTGACCGCGACCGAAGTAACCGGCCTCTCGAAGGTGCTCAGCTCAACCGAGGTCATCCCCAGCTTGCTGGTCGGCCTGCTCGCCCTCGTCGCTGTGGCCTGGGGGGTCAGGCAGCGGGAGGGCATCCCGCGGCCGCTGCTGGTGGCCGCGGCGATCGCCCTCGCGTTCTGGGGACTGGCCGCGCTCAACCTGGCACCAGGCCGCGGCTTCGAAGCGAGCCGCTACCAGTTCCCGAACGCGGTCTTTCTGCTGATGATCCTGGCGGGTGCTTTCGAAGGAGCCAGACCGCGGGCCCGGTTGCTTGCGGTGCTCGGACTGATCGCCCTGGCCGCGATCGTCGTCAACATCGATGCAATGCGCAGCGGCTACTGGAACGTGCTCAAGCCGCTGTCCGACAAAGGCATCGCCGGGTTGACCGCGGTAGAAATCGCGCGCGGCACCGTGAATCCCGGCCTCGCGATCGGTATGAACCTGGACGACACCGCCTATGTCACGGCCGGGGACTATTTCGAGGCCGAAGAAAAATATGGGTCGCCGGCCTGGTCCGAATCCGAGATCGAAGAATCTTCCGGCCTGGCAAGGTCCCGGGTCGACCAGATTCTGGTGGCGGCACTACCGGTCAGTGGCATACCGCTGCCGGCCGGGCTCGCATCGGGATCCTGCGAGGTGGTACGGGCGGGAAGCCCGGGTTCCGCCCAGAACATCCGGCTGCCGGCGCAGACTTTCACCTTCCGACCCCAGCGCCAGGTTTTCCTGGCGGTCGGCCGCTACGCCGACGGAGCTGCCACAGGTGCGGCGCTGG
>JBGUDX010000264.1:0-2277 GCA_041821645.1 Acidobacteriota bacterium | reverse complement strand
AACCATGCCGCATAGCCTTCCGCTGCATCATCGAGTAGCGGGTAGAGTTCGCCCCGGCCGGTCCGGCCCAAGCTAGGTCAAAACGGAACGATTCGGAGGAGAAGGTTGACTGAGACAAGCGGTTCGAGCGCCCCCGGGGGTTCCGGTACCTGGGCTTCATGGGTTGCCTTCGCCGGCATCATGTTGATTCTGGTCGGCATTTTCAGCGTTATCGCCGGCCTTGCTGCCGCGTTCGACGACGACTACATCACCCAGGGCACGAGCGGCGAGGTCTTCCTGGCGAACTTCCAGGCGCTCGGTATCTACTGGATCGTGGTCGGCCTGATCAAGGTCTGGGCCGGGGCGGCCCTGATCCAGGGGCGGGAATGGGCCCGGGTGGTCGCGATCATCCTGATCCTGGCGCACACGATCTCGGACTTTCTGGCCCTGTCGGCGCGCCCGGCGCTCAGCCTGATCTTCATCGCGATCGACCTGGTGATTCTCTACGCGATAACGGTCCGCTGGAAAGAGGCAAGCATCGGCATGGGGAACTGAGTCGGTCCGTTCCCCGAGAAGCTGAGCCATGGAGTGGGGCGGGTCTGGGCGGTCGCCCGGACCGCAACCCTGTCGTTCATCGAGGCCGCCGGGACCAGGCAGGCGGCCCAACTCAGCTTCTACGCGCTGCTCACCTTCCCGGCCCTGCTCCTGCTGGCCGTCTGGGTCCTCAGCAACGTCTTCGATTCGCCCGAAGCCCGCAACGACCTGATCAACGAGTTGATCGAGATCCTGCCGCTCGACGAAGTGGCGGGCAGGCGCGAGATAACCGAGATGCTGGACGACCTGACCAGGGGGGCGGGCAGCCTCGGGGTCGTCACCGTGGCAGTCCTGCTCTATTCCGGTAGCGCTGCGGTCGGCGCCATCCGGCACGCGGTCGAGACCGCCAACGAAAACGAGCAGGACGGGCCGGCCTTTCCCAAGAACCGGGCCCTCGACATCCTGATTACCGCGGCGACCCTGCCGGTCGTCCTGTTGATGATCGGACTGGGCATATCAGGCCGCCTGTCTGATGCGGTCGGTGACAGCGGCTTCCTCAACTTCGTCGCCAGCTCGTTCGGAGGCACGATCGGGATCGCGGTCGTCGGCCTGCTCTTCTTCTCCTGGCTGTTCTGGGTCCTGAACCCTGGCAGGACCCCCTGGAAGAGTGCCCTGCTCGGAGCCGGAGTGACCGTTGCCCTGGGGGGACTGGTGATCGTGGGTCTGCGGCTCTGGTTCGGGCTGACCGGGGGCGGCAGCACCGTGTACGGGGCTCTGGCCGGATTCATCGGGACTCTGCTGTTTCTCAACCTGGCTTCGATGTCGGTGGTCCTGGGAGCCCATTTCGCCGCAACCTTCCGGGCGAAGCCCTGGCGACGGACCGGCCGGCCGGGCGAGCCGCGGCAGGGCGAGCCGGAACCGGAGCCCCCGGTCGGGTAGGTTGGGGCGATGGGTTGCTTTCTCGTCCTGTTCGCGCTGATCTCGCCCCGGCTGGCGCTCTTCTTCGTGCTGGTCTTTTCTGACTGGATCTCCCGGGCGTTCGAAGGCGGCTGGGTTCTGCCGATGCTGGGCTTTTTCCTGTTGCCCTGGACCACTCTGGCCTACGTGGTCATGTGGGAGATCGGCGACGGAGTTGACGGGTTCGCCTGGTTCATCGTCATTTTCGCCTTTTTCATGGACCTGCTCTCGTACTCGCGGACTTCCCAGGCACGCAGCGGCCGAAGCTCCGGCAGCTACCAGTGAATGAGCGCAGGATCGATCACCTACATCGGTCACGCCACGGTCTCGATCGAGATCGACGGCGTCCACCTGCTGACTGACCCGCTGCTTCGGGCCAGGATGTTTCATCTGCGTCGCCAGGTCGACCCGGTGGGGTCGACGCTGCCCGAACCGGATGCGATCCTGATTTCCCATCAGCATTTCGACCACCTGGACATCCACTCGCTTCGCCGGATCGGCAAGTCGACCCGGATAATCGCCCCGCCGACCGCCGCCGGCCTGCTCCGCAAGAGGGGGTTCACCGAGGCCGAGTCACTCGCCGTGGGGGAGTCCGCGGCGGTCGGCCCGGTTACGGTCACCGCGGTCACCGCCGAGCACGACGGGCGCAGGCATCCGTTCGCGAAAGGCGGCGAGGCGGTCGGCTTCATGGTCGACGGAACCAGGCAGGTCTACTTCGCCGGCGATACCGACATCTTTCCCGGGATGACCGATCTGGCCGGGAATCTCGACTTCGCGCTGGTCCCGGTGTGGGGATGGGGACACACC
>JBGUDX010000263.1:0-2290 GCA_041821645.1 Acidobacteriota bacterium | reverse complement strand
GCTGGTCGTGCTGCTGGTCGGCGGGCTGATCTTCCTCGTCTTCTGACCGTCGGCCGGTCCGGCATGCACAGCCCGAAACTGATCAAGGCCGGCCTGGTCATCCTCGCCTTCGCGGCGCTTTCGATCGGCCTGCCGGCCGCGTTCGCCCCCGAGAGCTTCTACCGCGACTACCCGGTTTTCACCTCCTGGATCGACCTGCTCCCTCCGTACAACGAGCACCTGATCAGCGACGTCGGCGGGCTCTACATCGGCTTCGGGGTGCTGTTCGTCTGGGCGCTGTTCAAACCGTCGAAGCAGCTGATCCTTCCGGTGACGGTCGCCTGGCTGGTCACTCAGCTGATCCACCTCGCCTTTCACGTCGGTCACCTGGCCGGCTATGACACCAGCGACGCGTTCTCCCAGACGGTGGGGCTGACCGTGATCACCCTGGTCCCGATCGCGATGATCGCCGCCCTGGCCCGCGAGTAGGATTCCGGAGCCATGACCTTCGAGAGATCACGGGTACCGCTTGCCCCGCTCACCACGATCGGCCTCGGCGGTCCAGCCGACCGCCTGGTCCGGGCCGAGACCGAGGCCGAGCTGATCGAGACCGTTCGCGCGGCCGACCAGGCCCGCGAGAAAGTCTTCATCATCGCCGGCGGCAGCAACGTGGTGATCGCCGACGAAGGGGTCCGCGCCACCGCGATCCACGTGGCCACCCACGGCATCAGGACCTCGCGGCTCCCGGACGAACGGGTCTCGCTCACGGTCCAGGCCGGCGAGCAGTGGAACGCCGTGGTCGCCGCCTCGGTCGCCGACCGGCTGGCCGGCATCGAGTGCCTGGCCGGGGTCCCGGGCACGACCGGGGCCACCCCGATCCAGAACGTCGGCGCCTACGGCCAGGAGGTCGCCTCGACCATCTCGGCGGTCCGGGTCTACGACCGCGAGTCGGGAGAGACGATCACCCTGGCTCCCGAGGACTGCGGCTTCGGTTACCGGACCAGCCGCTTCAAGGGAAAAGACCAGTACGTCGTGCTCGAGGTCACCTTCGCTCTCACCCCGTCCGAGCTGTCCGAGCCGGTCGCCTACGGGCAGCTGGCCGAGGCGCTCGGGATCGAAGTCGGCCAGCGGGCGCCGCTGTCGGACGTGCGGATCGCCGTGCACGCCCTGCGCCGGTCGAAGAGCATGGTGATCGACCCGACCGACCCCGACTCGGTAAGCGTCGGCTCGTTCTTCACCAACCCGGTGCTCACCGGCGAACAGTTCGAGCAGCTGGAACGACGCGCCGAAGAGCTGGTCGGCCCCAACCAGAAGCTGCCGACCTACCCGGCCCCCGAGGGCCGGGTCAAGACCTCGGCCGCCTGGCTGATCGAGCGCTCGGGATTCGCCCGCGGCCACGGCGAGGGCAACGTCGGCATCTCCTCCCGCCACACACTCGCCCTGGTCAACCGCGGAGGCGCGAGCACCGCCGGACTGGTCGCCCTGGCCCACGAGATCGCCGACGGGGTGAAGCGGGAGTTCGGGGTGGAGCTGATGCCCGAGCCGGTCTTCGTCGGCCTCTCCTGGTAGCCGACCAGCGTTCCGTATCGAACCCTCTTTCCGGTTGCCCCGGGGCCACTTGGCGCAACCATCGCCTAGCCGAGATCGAGCGCGACCTTCAGTGCCCGGTCGAGATCAGCGAGCTGGTCCGCTGACAGGTACCCCCTCGACCTGCCAAGCATGCGCTTCGGGAGGGTGGCGAGGTCATCGCAATTGACAACCGACTCCTCGTGCAGGTCGAGGTGCTCGCCGGCCAGGGTCACCTCAGCCGGGTGGCCCCTTCGGGTTGAAGTGACCAGCGCGATCGTGACCGAACTCAGGACCGGGATCGCCTCTTCGCGGGTCAGCACGACCGCCGGGTGGGGGCCGGCTCCGGGAAAATCGGCTTCATAGACCCCGCCCCGGTGTATCAATCCTCGGACTCCTCACGGGTCAGACGACGGTCGAGCGTCGCGGCAACGGATTCGGCGAACCATTCATCCTGGGGAACCTTCCGGTAGGCCTCCCGGTAGGCCTCGGCGATCTCCAGCCGGCGCTCTCGCTCGACAAGGGCGGCAAGGCCGGCCCTCACCGCCGCCGCCCGGGACGGGTACCTGCCGACCGATACCGCCTCATCCAGGGCCGAGAGTTCTTCGTCGCTCAGGCGAACCGCGATCTGTGCCATACCGATCAGCATACCACTGTGGTATGCACCAGCCGGTTCTTCTGAGGCGCCATGTACCGGTTAGTCGGTACCGCCCTGGATTCGCCCCCTCTGCGCGAGAACCACCAG
>JBGUDX010000262.1:0-2293 GCA_041821645.1 Acidobacteriota bacterium | reverse complement strand
TTGGGTGGGCTGTCCGGCCCGGCCGAAGCTCAGGCCGGGACAGGATCTGCGGACTCAGGCCGGCACAGGAACTACGGAGGGGGTGGGATTCGAACCCACGGTACGCCGAAAGACGCACAACAGTTTTCGAGACTGCCCCATTCAACCGCTCTGGCACCCCTCCGGGGGTAACTGCAGGCTAACGATCGCGGCGCTTGCGCGGCGTCGCGGCCGAACCCACGAAAGCAGCGGCTCCGACCGGATGCGGCCCTATATTCACGGCTGAGGGTCCGGTTCCGAACCGCGGGACCGGGGTCCTACCAGCAGGAGCGGAACATGAGCAGCGAAACAGAGCCCACCCGGATCCTCGAGTACGAGGTCGACGGGCCGGTTGCCCGCCTCACCCTCAACCGGCCCGACCGCGGCAACGGCCTGACCGCCGGGCTGATTGCCGAGTTGGCCGCTTCGGTCGAACGGGCCGACCTCGACCCCGGGGTACGGGTCCTTCTGCTGTCCGGGCGCGGCAAGGGATTCTGCGGCGGCTATGACCTCGTCGCGTCCGCCGAGGGCGGCACCGGCGGCGAATTCGGCGCCGGAACGTCAATGGAGGGGACCGCGCTCGACCCGGCCGTCCAGGGCGCGAACCACGACCCCGCCCGCACCTGGGACCCGATGCTCGACTACTCAATGATGAGCCGAAACGTCAGGGCCTTCATGGCGCTGTTCGAATGCACCAAGCCGGTCGTCTGCAAAGTCCACGGATTCTGCGTCGCCGGCGGTACCGACCTCGCCCTCTGCTCGGACCTCCTGGTAATCGAAGCCGGGGCGAAGATCGGATATCCACCCGCTCGGGTCTGGGGCTCACCGACCACCGCGATGTGGGCCCAACGTCTGGGGCCGCAACGGGCCAAGCGCCTCCTGTTCACCGGTGACTGCCTTTCCGGCAGCGAGGCCCTGGAATGGGGCCTGGCGATCGAGGCTCCACCGGAAGACGAGCTCGATGACCGCACCGACGAACTGGTCGCCCGGATCGCCGGGATGCCGACCAACCAGCTGCAGATGATGAAGCTGCTGATCAACCAGCAGACAGCCGGGCAGGGACTCGGCCCGACTCAGGTGCTGGGAACCGTCTTCGACGGAATCACCAGGCACACCGCCGAGGGCTACGCCTTCCAGGAGCAGGCCGCCGAAGCCGGATTCAAGCAGGCCGTGCGCGACCGGGACGAGCCGTTCGGTGACTTCGGTGGCCGGCCCTCGGGGGTCATCCGGTAGGCGGGCGGGACCGGCCCGGCCGGTTGCCGGGCGACCGGCTCCGGAACCCGCACTTCACCGTCCAGCGGAGAGGGTGGGATTCGAACCCACGAGGCGAGAGATCCCGCCCACGCGAGTTCCAGTCGCGCTCCTTAAGCCACTCGGACACCTCTCCGGACCCTTGAAGATTACCAAGCGATCGCGGCTCGGCGGCTCACCGGCGGGAGGCGAAAAATCCGGTGAGCAGGGCGGCGCATTCATCCGCCCTGAAGTCCGCTACCACCTCCGGCCGGTGATTCAGCTCGGCGACGTCAAGCAGGTTCATGACCGAGCCCGCGGCGCCGGCCTTGGGGTCACTCGCGCCGATGACCACCCTCGGGATCCGGGCGAGAACGATCGCTCCGGCACACATCGCGCAGGGCTCGAGCGTCACGCACAGCGTGGTCGAAGGCAGCCGCCACCCACCCAGAGCTTCCGCCGCCTCCCTGATCGCGTTGATCTCGGCGTGTGCGGTCGGGTCGCCGTCCAGCTCGCGGCGGTTCCCGGCGGCCGCGATGATCTCTCCCCCTTTGACAATCGCGGCTCCGATCGGCACATCGCCGTGCCGTTCGGCCTCATGCGCCTCCGAGATCGCCTTTTCCATGCCGATTTCGTCTGACGGCTCGGTCGGGCGGGCGGCGGCGGCGGTCCCGGGTGAAGCCGGAGGGCGGTCACCTGTATTCATACGTCCAGACTACGAAAACCGGCAGAAGGCCGGGAATCCGGCCCGGTACCGATCAGCAACCATTCGGCTTCCGCGGTGTTCTTAGGTAGGTCGGGCCATCTGCGCCGCGGCCCGCTATGACCAGATCCCCCCGCCCCAAACCACTCGCGATCGCGGCCCTCATTCTGTCGATCTCCCTTTCGGCCGCCTGGATCGCCGTCTCCGGGCAGGCCCGCGCCGCCGATCCGCCGACGGCGCCGGCCGCCGTGGAAGGCGTCCCGGGGGACCCGGCAGGCGACGACGGCGCCTACTCGGCCGGCGATGCATACGTGCCCGGCGAAGTGATCATCCAGAGAAAGG
>JBGUDX010000261.1:0-2295 GCA_041821645.1 Acidobacteriota bacterium | reverse complement strand
CAGGTGAAACCGCGCGCTGCACTGCTGGCAAAACCCGTCCCCCGATCCGTGGAGTTCACCTTGCCGGCAGTGCTGGGCCTGATCCTGTCGTTTGTCCTGGTGACCATACTGGTAAAATGTCCAGCGAACGACGATTCGTTCGAGCCGCCGGCGAAGGCGTCGCTGAATCCGCGCAGACCCAGTTCCTGCGGAAACAGGGCCGGAAAACGCCAGGTATCGCCGAAGGCCTGGACTACCAGCGCCGCCATGGGCAGTGCGAAGAGTGCCGCCAGAAGTGCGGCCATCCAGGTGCCGGAGCGGCCCCGCTCAGCCATCGGCCGCCGCCGCACCACGGCTGAACCTGGTCACGGCCAGCGCGATCGCCATCGAAGCCGCGGCCGTAACGAGCAGCGCCGCCGCCGAGCGTCCGGCACCGGTCAGGGCGTCGCCCTGGGTCGATTCCCAAGCGTAGGTCGCTACCGCTGGCGGGTAGTTCGGGCCGACCGCGAGCGGGACCTCGAAGGCCCCGAATACGAAAGCGGCAACAATCAGCGACCCGACCGCCAGTGGGGAGCGGACCGCCGGCCAGACGACCAGGCGGAGCCTCCCCCAGACGCCAACTCCGAGCACCGCCGCCATTTCTTCCCGGCGGTCGAGGTCGCGGCCCATTGCGGCGAGAAGCAGCAACACGAGAAAGGGGATCTCCTTGTAGAGATAGACCAGGACGACGCCCAACCCGGACGGATCGCGGACCAGAGCCAGCGGCAGCGCCCCCAGCGCCCGGTCGGCGATCCCGCCTGGCGCGAGCCAGAGCACGGCCGTGACCGCGACCAGAAGGTGCGGAACCGGTACCGGCAGGGCCACGAAGGTCCGGGAAAGGCCCCCGCGATGGTGAAGCGCCCGGGCAATCGGCACCGCCAGCGCCGCCGAAATGGCGGTCGCCAGAACCGTGGTCCGCAGGCTGAAGGCGAGCGCGTCACCGAAGACCGGATCGCCGAAGAGCTCCCTCCAGGACGCGAGCGACCAGGACTCGATTCCCCCGCCGAGAGCCGGGGTGACGCTCTGCTGAAAGGCGCCGGCCAGGGCTCCTCCGAAGAGCAGGGTGATCACCCCGACCGCGGGCGCCAGCATCACCGCATTACGGAGCCCGGGACTCAACTTCTCGCTGGTACGGTCTCGTGGGACGGGATCCGCCAGAGGTGCTCCGGTGGCAGGGTCACCCCGACCTCGGCACCCGCGGCCGGGGCGTGTGCGGGGTCGCAGTGGACCTCGAGCCTGATGCCTGCGCTCTTCAGAATCAGCCGGACGTGCGTACCGGCGTAGGTCGCCTCGACCGCAGTAAGGCGAAGCCGGGAATCCCCGTCGATCAGGACCCCCTCCGGCCGGATCGCGAATGCGGCTTCGCCGTCAGGGGCGGATACAGGTACTTCGGCGTCGCCGATCAGCAGCCGGCCGCCCCTGACGGCCCCCCGCAACAGATTCGCTCCGAAGAACCGCGCTACCGCCGCGCCGGCCGGCCGCTCGAACAGCGCTTGCGGACGGTCGTGCTGCACTATCTGACCCTCCAGCATCAGGGCGACCCGCTCCCCGAGCTCGGCCGCCTCGCCGCGATCGTGAGTGACCGCCAGCGTGGTCACTCCCCGCTGCCGCTGCAAATCGACGATCAACCGCTGAAGAGACGCTCTGCGGTTCGGATCGACTGCGGCCAGCGGTTCGTCGAGCAACAGCAGTTCAGGCTCGGCACAGAGCGCCCGGGCCAGGGCGACGCGCTGCTGCTCTCCCCCGGAGAGCCCGGCCACCGAACGGCCCCCAAACCCGGCCAGACCGACCTCGCCGAGCAGGTCGCGGGCCCGCTCGCGCCGCTCTCGCCGCCGCAGTCGCGCCCCGCGAAGCGAGAAGGCGATGTTGTCAACCACGTCCAGGTTCGGCAGTAACCGGGGCTCCTGAAAGACCATCGCACAACGCCGTCGATGAGCCGGCAGCTGCTCGACCCGCCGGTCGCCGATCGTGACCGAACCCGAGGTGGCCGCCTCGAGTCCGCAGATCGCCCGCAGCAGGGTCGTCTTGCCGGCTCCGTTGGCGCCGAGCAGACCGACCGCAGATCGCGGGATCGTCAGATCGAGTCGATCCAGGGCGACGACGTTCCCGAACCGCTTGCCTACGCCGCGCAGCTCAACGGCCGGTTGCCCCGCGACATCCTTTGCACCAACGGCTGACAACCGGGTTGTTCTCCTGCTCTTGAGCTGACCCCATCCGTCGTTCGTCTCCTATCATAGTGCCAGAGCGGGTCTCGTGTGAGCGACGCAAGAGGCGCGT
>JBGUDX010000260.1:0-2324 GCA_041821645.1 Acidobacteriota bacterium | reverse complement strand
GATGCCGGCCTCGACCCCGACACTCTGAACGGTCTGAGCGATGCCGTCGCCGACGGCCCCGACTCGATCGATGCCGACATCAGAGCCGCCTACGTAGCCGGCTTTACCGATCACAAGGGCTACCTGGTGCTGCCCACCGGCACCTACGGGACCGACTACGCGTTCCGGGCGATGGTCACCAAGATCGGCCTCGGGGCACTGCTGCCGACCGAGGCGATCTATCCGGTGACCCTGAGCGACAGGACCCTGTCACCGCTGGCCGGTTCGAAGAAGTTCACGATGCACGTCCCGAAAGGCCAGCTGCCGCCGGCGCGGGCGTTCTGGTCGCTGACCCTGTACGACCTCGACGGGTTCCTGGTGCCGAACACCGCCGACCGCTACGCAATCTACGATCGCAGTGATCTGCATTTCAATCCGGATGGGTCGCTGGACATCTACCTCCAGAACAGCAGGCCCGCCGATCCCGACAAGGCCCGGAACTGGCTTCCTTCACCGGCTGACGGCCGGGAGTACCGCCTGATCTGGCGGATCTACGATCCGAAGCCGAACCAGGTCGCCGGAATCCTCGATGGCAGCGGCTGGACCGCGCCTGTGATCAGCAAAAGTGAATAGGCTGGACTCAAGGAACAACCGGCACAAGGAGGGAAGCTATGTACGTGGTCATTCGCAGCTATTCGGGCGAGGCGGCTTTGGAGGTTTTCGATCTGATCGAGCAGAGACAGGACGAGGCCGAGGAAGTGATCGCCCAGGTGCCAGGGTTCGTCGGCTACGTGGCATTTCGAACCGATGACGGCGGCGGCACGGCGGTAACGATCTGCCAGGACAAGGCCGGCGCCGAGGAATCGTCCAGAGTCGCCGCGAGGTGGGTGCTGGAAAACGTGAGCCAGACGCCCGATATCCCCAAGGTCTTGCAGGGTGAGACGATCTCCGGTTTCGTGGGCGAGTGGAGCTCGGACTGAGCGTCTGACCAGGCGAAGTGGTCTGAAGTTGACGCGTACGCAGGCGGGAAGCGATCCGGGCTGGTCGGCGGGGTGGTACCCGGGCTGAGCCTGTGGTTGGGCCGCGGGCCAGATCCGGCAGGTGGAACCAACTCATCGAGAATCGTTGACTAAATTGACAAACGTCGATCTAAGTGATTCAATGGTCAACGATGAGTTCCGGAATGACCCTCACCCCGAAGCAGAAAAGCCCGAACGGGCAGCCTTGCTGCGAGCCTCTCGTCTATCCGGAAGTTGACCGGGCAGACGCCGAACGGGTTGCGGAGATCGCCAACGCGCTCGGTGATCCGATCCGGCTGACCCTGGTCGACGTGCTGCGAAAGCATGCGGGCGAGGTCTGCGTCTGCGAGTTGGTGCCGCTGTTCGATGTCAGCCAGCCGACCCTGTCTCATCACCTGAAGAAGCTCCGGGCCGCCGGAATCGTCGATTCGGAGCGAAGGGGGCTTTGGGCCTACTACTACGTGAACCCCGATGCGCTGGAGGAACTGAGCGAATGGCTGAACTAGAAAAGACGAGCAAGTGCTGCGCGCCCGAGGAGCAGGAGAGCTGCTGCGAGCCCGAGGCCAAGGGGGGATGCTGCGGCGAAGGGACGGGCTGCGGATGCGACGCCCGGCAGAAAGAGGCCGTCGACTCTGACGGCCTGCGGGAAATCGTCAGGGAGCGCTATGCCGCCGCGGCCGTTGACGTCGCCGGCCGCGACGCGTCCTGCTGTGCCCAGGACACCGTGATCACCTCGGAGCAGCGAGCGGTTTTCGGGTCAAGCCTTTATGAAGACGGGGATCGCGCGGAGCTGCCCGAAGCCGCCCGGCTGGCTTCGCTCGGCTGCGGAAAC
Organism: Acidobacteriota bacterium; assembly: GCA_041821645.1. Classification (GTDB taxonomy): domain Bacteria; phylum Actinomycetota; class Thermoleophilia; order Solirubrobacterales; family 70-9; genus 67-14. The sequence continues at coordinate 494 of JBGUDX010000260.1, read as the reverse complement.
CCGGCGGCGATTGCTGAGCTCGAAGAGGGGCAGACCGTTCTGGATTTGGGCTCGGGCGGCGGCATCGACGTGCTGCTCTCGGCTCGCCGTGTCGGCCCGACCGGCAAGGCTTACGGCCTGGACATGACCGACGAGATGCTCGAGCTGGCGCAGAACAACCAGCGCGAGGCCGGGGTCGAGAACGTCGAGTTCCTGCGGGGAGAGATCGAGCAGGTACCGCTGCCGGACTCTTCGGTCGACGTGATCATCTCCAACTGCGTGATCAACCTCTCCGGCGACAAGCCCAGGGTCCTCAGCGAGGCCTTCCGGGTGCTCCGGCCCGGCGGACGGTTCGCCGTTTCCGACGTGATCGCCGATCCGGACATGGATGATGCGACCAGGGCCGACATGGCCCAGTGGACCGGCTGTATCGCCGGCGCTCTCACCCGGGACGAATTCGAAGGGCAGCTCACCGCAGCCGGGTTCGAGTCGGTCGAGATCGAGGAGACCCATCG
>JBGUDX010000259.1:0-2327 GCA_041821645.1 Acidobacteriota bacterium | reverse complement strand
CGGAGTCCTCTTCGGCGATGATCAGGGTCCGCTCGAACTGACCCATGTTCTCGGTGTTGATCCGGAAGTAGGCCTGCAGCGGCATCTCGACCTTGACGCCCTTGGGTACGTAGACGAACGAGCCGCCCGACCAAACGGCCGAGTTCAGCGCGGCCAGCTTGTTGTCGTTCGGCGGGATCACGGTTCCGAAGTGCTCGCGGATGATGTCCTCGTGTTCGCGCAGCGCGGTGTCCATGTCGGTGAAGATCACGCCCTGGGCCTCGAGCTTCTCGTTCACCTGGTGGTAGACGACCTCGGACTCATACTGGGCCCCGACCCCGGCCAGGAACTTGCGCTCGGCCTCAGGGATTCCGAGCCGGTCGAACGTGTTCTTGATGTCGTCGGGGACTTCGGACCAGTCGCGGCTGTTCTTCTCCGAGGCGCGCACGAAGTAGTGGATGTCGTCGAAATCGATCTGGTCGAGGTCGGCGCCCCATTGCGGCGTCGGGCGGTCCTCGAAGTTCTGAAGCGACTTGAGCCGGAACTCGCGCATCCACTCGGGCTCGTCCTTGTACTCGGAGATCTGTTCGACGATCTCGCGACTCAGCCCCTTGGGGGCCTTGTAGGCATAGCCCGACTCGGAATCATGGAAGCCGAACTTCTCGGCGTAGTCGGAGTTGATCCCCTCGACCTTCTTCTTCTCGGCGATTGCTTCAGCGGTTGCCATGCTCAAACCTCCAGGGTAATCGTGTCGTCGACTATCTCGACCGGGAAAATACGGACCGGCTGGAAGGCCGGCAGGGTCTTCGGTTTGCCGGTGCGCAGGTCGAAGATCGAGCCGTGCCGGGGGCACTCGACCGTGCATTCGCCGGGGTTCCACTCGCCTTCGGCCAGCGGCCCGTCGTCGTGCGAGCAGCGGTCCTCGATTGCCAGCAGCGCCCCGTCACAGTTGAACACGGCGATCGGTTCGCCCTCGTGTTCGACGATGCGACGTTCCCCCGGCCCGAATTCCGAGGCCGGGCAGACGGAAATGGATGTTTTCTCTTCGGTGCTCAAAATTGTGACTCCAGGCACTTAAGCCGACTAACAGGCTAGGAATTAGATACTAGTCGGTCAGGCGGCCCCGCATCATGCTCGGGAGACCCGTTTATGCCTTAGGTATGCCTTATTCGACCGGAGCGCCGGCAGTTCTCATTCGTCCCATTCGGCCGTCTTGCCGAGGCTGGCGCCCTTGACGACCTTGAGGCCGAGCAGGGCGCACTTCATCCGGGTGGCCGAGATGTCGATCCCGAGGAGGTCGAGTACGAACTCCTTCGGCATCGTGATCAGCTCGTCGCAGCTCTTGCCGATGAGTTCGTCGGTCAGCATCGAGGTCGCGGCGGTCGAGATCGCGCAGCCCTTGCCGTCGAACAGGACCTCGGTCACCCGCCCGTCGTCATCCAGCCGGAGGGTCACGTGCTGTTCGTCGCCGCAGAAAGGATTTGTGTCTTCGAACTCGAGGTCGGGATCGTCCAGGCGGCCGAAATTGTGAGGCCGCTTGTAGTGCTCGAGGATCTGTTCGCGATAGAGCTCTTCCACGTGAGTGAGCGTAACTGAACGTCTATCCGGGCAACTTGCCATGCTGGATCGGCCATGACATCTCAGAAACCGCCCCTGGTTCCGTTCGAGACCTTCGACCGGGGCTCGATCTCCAACTACGAAGCCAAGCTCGAGGTTTCCCGCGGCCTCGCCGCCCAGGTCGAAACCGGCCAGGTGATCGGCGCCGGCTCGGGCAGCACCGCCTTCCTCGCGATTCACGCGATCGCCGACCGGGTCTCCGGCGGGGATCTCGGGAAGGTGACGCTGATTCCGACCTCGATCGAGGTCCAGCTGACCATCGCCGGACTGGGGCTCGAGGTCGGTGACCTGACGGCTTCGCGCCCGGACTGGCTGTTCGACGGGGCCGATGAGGTCAATCCGGCCGGCGACCTGATCAAGGGCCGGGGCGGCGCGCTCTTTCGCGAGAAGACGCTGTTCCGGGCGAGCGGGGACCGCCGGGTGATCGTCGATCAGTCGAAGCGGGTGGAGCGGCTCGGTTCGAAGTTCCCGGTGCCGGTCGAGGTCGTTCCCCTGGCCCTGCCGGTGGTCATCCCCGCACTCGAGAAGCTCGGCCCGTCCGGACTCGAGATCCGCAAGGGGGAGGGGAAGGACGGCCCGGTGATCACCGAGCTCGGCAACGTGATCATCGACTGCCGGTTCGACGACGTCGCCGACGACCTCGAACTCGCGGTCAAATCGATCACCGGCGTGATCGAGTCAGGCCTGTTCCAGGGCTACGAGCCGACCCTTGTCGGCCCGACGGCCGGCGG
>JBGUDX010000258.1:0-2333 GCA_041821645.1 Acidobacteriota bacterium | reverse complement strand
ACCATGGCCAAGGCAAAAGGAAGCTCGAAAGCCGACAAGAACCTCTACGACCGCCTCCGCGCCGGAGGAGTGCGAAAGAAGGTCGCCAAAGAAGTCTCGAAGCTGCGCCCCGAAAAGGACAGCCCCCAGATGAAGGCGGCGCGGCGGGCCGCGGCCGACCTCAACCTGGCGGTGGACGACATCAAGGACCTGATCACCGGCGGACCCCAGAAGCGGTCGAAGGCGGCAAAGAAGGGGGCGAAGACCCGCAAGAGGAACGCCGCGAAGAAGAACGGAAAGAAGCCGGGGAAATCGGCAAAGAAAAGCTAGCCGGGTCACCGCGACGCTAGCTCCGCGAAGGCCTGCCCCCGCGCCGGACCGGGTGTCAGGCCAGCCAGTCGGCGGCGACCGCCACTCCGAGCAGAATCAACAGCATGCCTGAACCGACCTGGGCCCTCTGGCCCCAGTGCCTCCTTCCGGCGCTCCCGAGGTGAAGTCCGAGCAGCGTGTAGGCGACGGCAAACAGGGCGATCACGCCGGCGAGCAGCAGGGGCTCCACGTCGCCCAGTCCGAGCGCAAAGCCGACCACGAGGTTGTCCATGCTCAGTCCCGCGGCCAGAGCCATCAGCCCGCCCCAGGTAGTCGCCCGGGCCGCCAGCTTCTCATCGACCGAGCCATCGCGATAAGCCGCCCGGATCGCCAGGGCACCGAGCGCGAACAGCAGGGCGGCGCTGACGTAGCGGCCCGCATCGGCCAGGTAGTCGGCGGCCACCGAGCCGATCAGCAGGCCGACCAGAGGGATCAGGAACTCGAAAGTCCCGAACACGGCGACGATCCGCCAGCGCCGCCGCTCCTGGCCAAGCGCGCCGAGCAGCAGAGCCACCGCGAAGTTGTTTACCCCGATGACAAGGCCGACCAAGAGCAGTTCGGCCAGACTCATCTGTTCCGGCCCCGGGCGATCGCTGGCACTTGCTCTCGGTCTCTCATCGCAGGATTACCCGCCCACGATACCGCTGGACCTGCGCCCGCCGATACCGGCCGGGGACTATCTCTTCAGCTTGACCCGCAGTTTCTCGGTCTTCGTGTTGCCGGCCGCGTCAGGGGCTCCCGGTGCGCCAGCCGAGGAATGCATCGTTGATGTTCGGGCCCCCGGTGACCTCGGACACAATCTGAATGGTGTCGCCGGCGGCGACCGCGACGTTCGCGCTACTCGTGCAACGGGCCTCCGAGGAGCCGATAGTGCAGGCGGCCGCCGTCGCAGCGCCGTTCTTCTGAAAGGTGAACGTACGGGTCTGCCCGAACTGAACGGCCGCGTTCAACCTGACCGTGAAGGCGCGGAGCGTGAACGCTCCGGCGGCGACGGAGCGTGCGTTCGGCCCGGATATCTCGCCTCCCTCGATCCAGCCGCTGGCCGGCAGGTACCTCGTTCCGCTTCCGCTGAGGTCCTTCACGGAAACGAACTGGAGCGCGTTCGCGTCCGAGCCCCTAGGGCCGGCGCCCCCCTGGTTGCCCTTCGGCCCGGCGGGACCCGGCGCTCCAGCGTCACCCCGCGGTCCGGCCGGCACCTTCCTGACCTGCTTCTTCGCCTGTTTCCTGGCGATCTTCTTTACCTGGTTCTTTTCCTTCTTGTTCAGCGACGTGACCGCGACCCCGGCCACCGCGCCTCCACCCAGGGCCACAACCAATACGGCTACCGCGACGATGAACGCCGGCGTTGAATTGGCCTGCTTGATCCCGCGCATCCGGTACTCCTCCTTGCCCGCTCAAGCCGAGCCTATCCGATCGAAGTGAATGGGCCGGGAAGGACTCGAACCTTCGACCTACGGATTATGAGTAGGCGTCGGGAGTTGCGGCTGGTCGTGGCTGGTCCACAAACCTCGCAGAAGATGCGGGTTCAGCGATCCGGCGGGCTGATCGTTTTGTGGCTGATCGTGGGTAACCTGTTGCCCTGCGGTTGCCCACTTCGAGCCGAATTAGCCGTGACCGCGATACCGGCCTCACCTCGACGGCACGCTCGCCCCGAATCCGGGCACAGTCGCCGCAGTATGTCCGACCGGACGGCCACGATCGCCTGACTACCTGCTCTATCGAGACAGCGCTCGGTAGCTCTCCTCGAACAAGTTTCGCTCAACGGTCGACCGATAGTCAGCCATGGTCCGCAGTATCTGATCAGCGAACCTGATCCAATTGCGAAGCCTCTCCTTTTTCCCCGGCAGGTCTCCAGGTTCCACCTGGCTCTGCTCCCACCGGGAGAAGTAAAGCGGCAGCATGGCTCGGAAGTCTCTGGGTGTTTACCCCGATGACAAGGCCGACCAAGAGCAGTTCGGCCAGACTCATCTGATCCGGCCCGGGAC
>JBGUDX010000257.1:0-2343 GCA_041821645.1 Acidobacteriota bacterium | reverse complement strand
CCCGCAATGAGCCACCTGTTGCGGCGTTTCTTTTCGACGATTCCGGTTCGTAAGATATCCATCATCAGCTTCCCACCGCGAGGTAACGCACGAACCGTGCCAGCCGTTTTGGTCCCTTTAGGGCGCTCTCGGCGGGGTGATCTGTCCACCAGCGGGAGGCGAGTGTTCGAAAACGAACATCTACGTCAAGTCTCATTACTCGCTCCGGAGGACGGCCATCGGTTCGACGCTAGCGGCGCGCCGTTCGCAGCCAGCCCTTGTCCACGTCGAAGAAGCGCTCGACAATTTCGCGAAGAACCAGGGCCATGGTCAATCGTGGGGCCTCGGGCGAGGCGTCTGTCACAGCAGGAGTTGTGTTGTCATTCATGCCTAGCCCATGACCGTGTTCGATGAATCCGGGTTGACCTCTCTTAGCCGGCTGAAGAAGCCGATGTCGAGGGTGCGCCGGGTGTAGATGAAGTCGAACTGAACCGGGTCGTTGTCGTGATCCTGTCCGGCCTCGACCCTTGCGATCAGCTCCGCCATCAGCTTGCCGACAACCGGCCCATTCTTGAACTGGTTGCCTGAGGTTCCAACCGCCATGTAGAAACCGGGAAGATCCGAGACATCGTAGATCGGCAGCCAGTCGTCCGACACGTCGTAGAGGTCGACGACACCCCGCTGTTGCTCAGGAATCGGCAGCGACGGGATGCGTTGCGCCTTGCGCATCACCTGAGTCTTCCACTGGTCGGTGAAGCTCTGATCGTAGTTGTCAGGGTCAACCCACTCCTGGTCGTCGCACTCAGGGTCCTGGGAACCCACCAGGAGGTTGTTGCCGACCTCGGGACGCGCATAGCTGCCGGTGTCGCCGTCAGAGATCATTGTCCCCAGGATGTTGAAGTCGAGTCCCTTTGGCGCCGGGACGTGACAGACCTCTCGTTTGAGCGCGCGGGTCCTGATTCGCATCCCTTCCTCGACCCCCGCCATGCGGTTGATCTTGAAGGAGTGGGGCCCGGCCGCATTGACCACGACCGGCGCCAGCATCTCGGTGCCGTCGGCGAGCTTGACGCCGGCGGCGCGCCCGTCCTCTGTCAAGATTTCCACGACCTCGGCGTTGAACAGGAACTGACCGCCGCGGGCCTCGCATCCGCGCTGTTGGTTGTGGCAGGCGAGCTGGGGGTCGTTGATAAAGCCCGACTCGGGGATGTAGATCGCGCCGGCGACGGCTTCGCCCGTCGGTTGGCCGAATCGAGGGTCCCCCGCGAGCACTGGTGGACCGAACTGGCGGGTGTCGACAAAGGGAAGGAGCTCCTTCAGCTCTTTTGGGCCGAGTTCTTCGTACACCACCTTGAGATCGTCGAGGTGGGGGAGGACGTGCTCGAGGAAGTGATTCTCCTCGTTTTTGATCACCATGCACCCGGTGTTGATGTAGTGCGCCATCCCGCTCTCATCCGGCGTGCCGATGTACTTCGGCCAGTCGAGCCAGTAGTAATACGACTCGCGGGCCATCGCGATGCCTTCCGCCGTCGAGTAGTGGAAGCGGATGATGGCGCAGGTGTTGGAAGTGGAGCCGTAGCCCGCGGCAGGCAGCTTGTCGACGTTCAGGGTCTTCGAGCCTCTCCTGGCGAGCTCCAGCCCGATCGCTCCGCCGATGATGCCGGTGCCGATGATGATCGCATCGTACTGGTCAGACATGTGATATCTCCTCGCTCGCCCGCTCGATGATATTCGAACCTTGGGCGAAGCACGCCGGAACTACCAGTAGTGATGCACCGATGCCCGAATCAGCCGGTCGTAGATCGAGTTCACCGCGGCCATGGTTTCGTTCGAGAGGGCGGGCAGATCGGCGGCGATTACGTTCTGCTCGACCTGCTCCGGTCGTTTGGCCCCGGGGATAGCGCAGGTCACAGCCTCGAACATGAGGATCCACCGAAGCGCGAAATCGACGAGGCTCATTCCCGGAGGGCAGACCTGGCGAAGCTCGTCAACGGCTTTGAGGCCGAGTTCGAAATCAACGCCAGAAAAAGTCTCTCCCCGATCGAAGCCGGCGCCGTCCCGATTGAAGGTCCGATGATCGTCGGCGTCGAATGTGCTATCCGACGTCAGCTTGCCGGTAAGCAGGCCCGAGGCCAGAGGGACGCGGGCGAAGATGCCAACACTCTTCTGGCGAGCCTGTTCAAAGAAGAGGTCGGCTGGCCGGTGCCGGAAGAGATTGAAGATGATCTGGACGCTCTGCAGGTTGGGGTACTCGATGGCCTTGAGCGCCTCTTCCACCTTTTCGACGCTGACACCGTAGTGGCGGATCTTCCCGGCGGTTACAAGATCGTCGAGGACGCCAAAGGTCTCGGGCATGTAGTAGACCCC
>JBGUDX010000256.1:0-2373 GCA_041821645.1 Acidobacteriota bacterium | reverse complement strand
ATCGGGGAGATGAAGGTCGGCTGCCCGCTCTTGTTCGGCGGCTGCAGGGCGGCCCGTATCGAATCGAGGTTGCCCGCATCGTCCGGCTTGACTATGAAGTTCGCCGGGAACGGATTGCCGTTGATCTCCTTCAGCACGGCCCGGTCCTCCTGGGCGAAGTCCCGCTTGAACTCATTCAGCGCATCACGCTTGGTCAGGTAGGCGACGCTCTCGACGTGCGAGAGCCCTTCGACCTCGTTCTGGAGGGTCGAGACCTCGCCCTGCGTGGCGTCGTCGTACAGGTACACCCGGACCTGAAGGTCGTCACGAACGTCGGCGCTCTTGCTCTGGGTGGTCTGGAAGACCGGAATCAGGACACCGATCAGGATCGCGGTCAGAACCGTGGTGACCACGGCGGCCGTTGTCGGGGCGACGTTTCGCCGGATCGCGCGGAACGCCTCACCGGTGAAGAAGAGGATCCTGCCCATCAGTGGGCCCCGTTCGAGTGGCCTTCGACGCCGACGCCCATCTCTGCCCGCATCCGCACGCCGAATTCCGTGGTCGACTCCTCGGTGTAGCCGCCGGCGATCTCATCACGGATCACCCGGCCCTCGTAGAGCTCAACCACTCTGCGCCGCATCCGGTCGACCATCTCGCGGTCGTGGGTCACGACCACCACCGTTGTCCCGGTCCGGTTGATCCGATAGAGCAACTGCATGATCCCGACCGAGGTGACCGGGTCGAGGTTGCCGCTCGGCTCGTCGGCCAGCAGGAGCGGCGGGTGATTGACGAAAGCCCGGGCTACGGAGACCCGCTGCTGCTCCCCGCCCGACAGTTCGTCGGGGTAGTTGTGAAGCTTGGTCGAGAGCCCGACCAGACGCAGCGTTTCGGGGACCTTGCGCCGGATTTCGGCCCGGGATGCCCCGATCACCTGAAGGGCGTAGGCGACGTTGTCGTAGACGGTGCGGCTCGGGAGCAGCTTGAAGTCCTGGAAGACGGTGCCGACGTTGCGACGGAGATAGGGGATGCGCTTCTCGGAAAGAGTGCCGATGTCACGGCCGGCGATCGAGACAGTGCCGTCGGTCGGTGCCAGCTCGCGAATCAGCAGCTTGATCAGGGTCGACTTGCCGCAACCGGTAGGGCCGACGAGGAAGACGAAGTCACCGCGATCGACGGCGAGCGAGACCCGGTCAACAGCGAGATGGCCGCCAGGGTAGACCTTGCTCACGTCCCGCATTTCGATCAGCGGGGCACCGCCCTTGCGGGGACGCTCGGCGCGCTTGGCCTCGCGGGCCTGCTCGAGCTCGGCCTTGGCCTGCTTCTGTTTCTTTTTCCGGAATGCCATCTGGTTGCGTCTATTCACGCCCTGCAGGGCGAATCCTTCCATTGAGACGGGCCGCCCCGCGTCACGCAAGGATTTCGTCAGCATTAGACTAGCATTTGCTAAAGAGCCGACCGGGTAAGATCCAGCGATGGTCGGAATCGCCCAAAAGGCAGGGGTCCGGACCGGTAGCCGCAGACACGGCTTGCTGATCCTCGCATTGACCCTCGCATTCACGCTCGGCCCGGGCGGACCGGCCTCCCCTGCTTCGGCTTCGCCGGGAGACAGTCCCTCACTCTCCCCCACCGCGATCCCGCCGGCGCCGGATGCCGCCGGCGCCCCGGCCGGGATCAGCATCATCAATGGCAGGCGCACAAAGATAGGCGACTGGCCCTGGCAGGTCGGCCTGCTGGGCCGGAAGCGCGCCCGCTCCAGGGCCACGCCCCGTTCCCGCTTCTTCTGTGGCGGCTCGCTGATTGCGCCGGACCTTGTCCTGACCGCCGCACACTGCCTCGTCGATTTCAAAAAGAGGGGGATCCGGAGAATCGAGGTCGTTTCGGGCCGGACCCACCTCAACCGCGAATCGACCGGGGTCGTGTCTGCCGTCGAACGGGCGATCTTTCCGGTCAACTCGAACGGCAAACGCCGCTTCCGCGAACCCGGCGGAGTGCCGAGTTGGGATGTCGCCCTGCTCAAGCTGAAAGCGCCACTGACCTCGGCCACCATCAAGATCGCCGGCCCCGACGAGGCGGCCGCGTCGAGACCGGGTGGACCGGTGTTCACGACCGGGTGGGGTGTCACCGATGCAAGGAACGGTCGGGGCAGCAACGCGCTGAAGTTCGCGAAACAGGTGATCTTGCCGAACCGGCTCTGCCGCTCGACGACCGGCCGCTTCTACCAGTCCGCGACCATGAACTGCCTGGGCGGGCCAGGTGCAAACACCTCGACCTGCTTCGGAGACAGCGGTGGTCCGCTGGTCGCCGCTGTCGGCGACGGCTTCAGACTGGTCGGCCTGACCAGCAACGGCGACCCCTACTGCCGGGCCAACATCCCTTCGGTCGATGCGCGGCTGG
>JBGUDX010000255.1:0-2381 GCA_041821645.1 Acidobacteriota bacterium | reverse complement strand
GCTGTTCAAGCAACTGCTCATGGTCTCCGGCTTCGAGCGCTACTTTCAGATCGCCCGCTGTTTCCGCGACGAGGACCTGAGGGCCGACCGCCAGCCGGACTTCACCCAGCTCGACATCGAGATGTCATTCGTCGACGGCGAAGACGTGATCGCCCTGAACGAGCGCCTGATCGGTCACCTGCTGGCCGGGATGGGGATCGAGGCCGAGACCCCGTTCCCGCGCATGCCGCACGACGAAGCGATCGCCCGGTTCGGCAGCGACAAGCCCGACACCCGCTACGGCTACGAGATCGCCGACTTGACCGAATGCCTTCGAGGGACTGAATTCAAGGCGTTCGGCGCGGTGATCGATTCCGGCGGAGCAGTGCGCGGCATCAACTTCGGGCAGCGCGACCTCTCCCGGGCCCAGCTGGATGGGTTGATCGACGACGCCAAGGAACTCGGGGCGAAGGGACTCGTCTGGGCGTTCCGCGAGGGCGACGGATGGCGGGCGCCGATCGCCAAGTTCCTCTCGGCCGACGAGCTGCTCGCCCTGAACGACACGATGGCGGCAGAAGAAGGGGACCTGATGCTGGTCGCCGCCGACACCCCGGGCCGGGTCGCCTCGATCCTCGGCGGGCTGCGGACCAGGCTGGCCGACCGATGGGGCCTGATCCCCGACGGCGTGAATGAACTGACCTGGATCGTCGACTGGCCGCTGTTCGAGTGGGACGAGGAGGAGGAGCGCTGGAACGCGCTCCATCATCCGTTCACCGCCCCGGCCGGTGAGCTCGACCCGGACAGGCCGGGCGGCACAAGGGCCCAGGCATACGACCTGGTCTGGAACGGGGTGGAACTCGGCGGCGGCTCGATCCGTATCAACCGTCCCGAGGTCCAGTCGGCCGTCTTCGAAGTGCTGGGGATCTCACCCGAGGAGGCGGCAGAGCGTTTCGGCTTCCTGCTCGATGCGCTGGGCTACGGCGCCCCGCCGCATGGCGGCATCGCTTACGGGGTGGACCGCTTCGCCGCGTTGCTGGCCGGGGTCGACTCGATCCGCGACGTGATCGCCTTCCCCAAGACCGCTTCCGGGGGCGACCCGCTGACCGGAGCGCCCGCCCCGGTCGACGAGATCCAGCTTCGCGAGACCGGGATCGCGTTGAGAAAGCCGCCCAAGCCCGGATCGGCGTGAGCCTCTTCGACCGGATCCGCGAGCGGATCAGCCGGGTCGGGGACGGGTCGGACCGGATCCACATCAACGACCCGCGCTTCGACGACTGGGTGGTGGTCCGCGAGTACGAGGACCTGGAAACCGCGTCTGCCTTTCTCCAGGCTCTGCGCGACGCCGGCCAGGAGGCCGTGCTCACCTCGGACTGGGAACTCGACCGCTTCAGGCGCGGCGACATAAACCTCCAGGTCCCGCCCGGCAACTGGTCCGAGGCCGAGGAGCTGATGTCCGGGCTCGACCTGGACTGAGCGGACGGCCCGGTTTCTCCCGCCCGATTCAGACACGCACGGCGCCGGGAGTGGTAGGTTGTTTTCGAGGCTCGAACCTGTGCGTTAGCCGACTCATAATTTGACCCAACATCAATGGCACGGGAGCCGATCTCTCCCTGTCCCCTGCGGGATGGGAGGTAGGCACCCACCTGTATTTCAGGGATCAATGCCAGAGACGGCGTCGGCAGGTTGGGGCCTCGTTTTCTTTTCCGGCATGCGCCGGGCGTACGTCCGGGTCGGCTCGGGTAGAGTCGGCCGGATGGACGACTCGAAACAGAAGTACCCCGACCTGGTTGAACAGGGCCGGAGCGAGCAGCAGGAACTGGTCCGGGTCGAGACCAGCGGCCCCCGGGCGACCGTGACCCTGGACGACCCCGATCGCCTCAACGCTCTCGGGACCGCGTTGATGGTCCAGCTGGTCGAGGCTCTCAAAGGGCTAGCGGCGGATCCGGCGATCGGCACCGTCGTCCTGACCGGCAGGGACCCCGCGTTTTCGGCCGGCGGTGATCTCGAGATGATCGCCGACGGTTCTCGAGCGATCCGGGACCAGACGAAGGACGCCGACACCAGTGACTCCTGGCGCTGGATCCGGCAACAGTTCGGCGGCGTGGTCAGGACGATCGTCGGATCCGAGAAGCTCTTCATTGCGGCGATCAACGGTCCCGCGGCCGGGGTGGGGCTGGCGTTCGCGTTCGCCTGCGACATCCTGATCATGTCCGAGGGGGCGCTGCTGGTGCCGGCTTTCGGACGGCTCGGCCTGGTGCCCGAGGTCGGGACCAGCTGGTTTTTGACCCGGCGGCTCGGCTACCAGGCATCGATCGCCCAGTACCTGAGCGGCCGGCCTGTCGATGCGGACGAGGCGCTTCGATCGGGGCTGGTTCAGGAGGTTCACCCACATGACGAGTTGC
>JBGUDX010000254.1:0-2385 GCA_041821645.1 Acidobacteriota bacterium | reverse complement strand
AGCGACGCGTACCACTACGACCCGGCGCTGCCCACCCCGTCTGTCGGCGGGCCGGGACTTTTGGCAAATGCGCCGGTGGTGGATAACGGGGCCCTGGAGGCGAGGGCCGACGTGCTCGTCTATACGACCGGGCCGCTCGAGGACGATCTCGAAGCGATCGGTCCGGTATCGGTCGAGATCTGGGTTCAGTCGAGCTGCGAGCACTTCGACCTGTTCGCCCGGGTCTGCGACGTAATGCCGGACGGCACTTCGCTCAACGTCTGTGACGCGATCGAGCGGATCTCGCCCGAGAACGGGGGAAACACCGCCGGCGACCCGGTGAGGGTGAGCTTCGAACTCTGGCCGATCGTCCATCGCTTCGTCGCCGGCAACAGGATCCGTCTGCAGGTCTCCAGCGGTGCCCACCCGCGGTACGCGCGGAATACCGGAACCGGCGAAGACATCGCCACCGCGACCCGGGTCGTCACCTCCAACCAGCAGGTGCTTCAGGGCCCGGATCACCCGTCGGCGGTGGTCCTCCCGGTGGTCGACTGAAATCTTCGGGGGCCGCTCAGGCCCGATCGACGTCGCGGTTGAGCTCGGTGATGAGCTCGGCCTCGGCCCTGGGGCCGACATCGACCAGGATCGCTCCTTCGCCGGTGACGTAAGCCTCCTCACCGTGCTGGACTACATCCATGCCGACCGCTTCCTCACGCTCGGTCGCGCGGAGCGGGGCGAAGACCCCGATCAGGCGAAGGATCAGGTAGGTCGCGGCGAACGCGTACGCCGGAGCGACCAGCACCGCGAGCGCCTGGTCCCAGAGCTGGGCCGCGTTTCCGTATATGAGGCCGTCGGCGACGCCGTTCCAGCCGGCCTGGGCGAAGAACCCGATGAACAGCATTCCGACGACGCCGGCGGTGCCGTGAGCCGCGAGGACGTCGAGCGTCTCGTCAACCCGGGTCCGCGGGCGCCAGACGATGATCAGGTAGCTGGGGATCGCCGCGAGCAGACCCAGGGCCATGGCCCACATCGGGCTGATGAAGCCCCCTGCTGGGGTGATCGCGACACAACCGACGATGATCGCGGTCGCGGCGCCGACCGCGGTCACTTTGCCACCGCGGATCAGGTCGAGCGTGAACCAGGCCACCAGGGTGCAGGCCGGCGTGAGCAGGGTGTTGGTGAAAGCGAGCACGCTGGCCTCGTTGGCGCCGATGCCGCTGCCCCCGTTGAACCCGAACCAGCCGAACCAGAGCAGCCCGGCACCGAGCAGCACCAGCACCGAGTTGTGGGGCAGGAGTGCCTGACGGCCGTAATCCTTGCGCGCCCCGATCAGTAGCGCCGCCGCCAGGGCCGCGAAGCCGGAAGCCATCTCGACCGACACGCCGCCGGCAAAATCGAGCGTCCCGGCTTCGGCCAGGAAGCCACCGCCGAATACCCAGTGCGCCATGACCGGATAGACCAGGGTCGACCAGAGGGCGACGAAGATCAGGTAGGGGCCGAACCGGATGCGCTCGACCACTGCTCCGGAGACCAGGGCCACGGTGAGGATGCAGAAGCTTCCCTGGAATGCCATGAACAGCAGGTGGGGGATGGTCGTGCCCTCTGCCGGCTCGAAGCCCACATTCTTGAGGAAGGCGTAGTCGAAGTTGCCGATGAAGCCGCCCTCGCCTCCGAAGGCCAGCGAATAACCGATCACCGCCCAGGCGATCGTGGCCACGCCGAGTGCGGCGATGCTCATCATGAACGTGTTCAGGGTGTTCTTCGAGCGGACCAGGCCGGCGTAAAACAGGCCGAGCGCCGGGGTCATCAGGATGACCAGCGCGGTGGCCGCCAGCATCCAGGCTGTATCTCCGGTGTCGATCACGGTCGGGCCCCTTTCACGATCTGACCGGCGTCACGGCCGAATCGTCGGTTTCCCCGGTGCGGACCCGGACCACTGAATCGAGCGAAACCACGAAGATCTTGCCGTCACCGACATCGCCGGTGCGGCCACCTTCGCTCACTGCCCTGACCGTCTTCTCGACGTACTCGTCGGATACGGCGATCTCGAATCTGGCCTTCTCGGACAGGCCCATCTGCACCGTGGTGCCGCGGTAGGTCTCCACCCGCTCCAGTTCTCCGCCGTGGCCCTGGACCTTGCTCATCGATACGCCACGAATCTTGGCCCGGAAGAGCGCTTCGAGCACATCATTCGCCTTTTCCGGACGGACGATGCCGATCACCAGCTTCATCTTCTGCTACCTCTGATTCCTGGGTGGGACCCGAACGCCTCTGCATCCGGGGCCGGCAGGGTCCCTGCCGAAGTGAACAAGCCTAGGAGGGCCGTCGGCGGAGAAATCGCCCGGGGCGCGAAACTCGTGGGAGCAGCCCTCGCTCCGGTCTGAGGCCGAGGCGACCGAGGAAGCC
>JBGUDX010000253.1:0-2393 GCA_041821645.1 Acidobacteriota bacterium | reverse complement strand
CGAGCTTTCACGGGCCGCCCGGCCCAGGCGTCGCAGCCGCTCGGGCTCGAGGTGGGCGAGCTGGAGCTCTTCGGCCAGACGCTGCGGATCGCCCGGCGGGACCAGGACCCCGTCCACGTTGTCGGTGACGACGTCGCTGTATCCGGCGATCCCCGACGCGATCACCGGGGTACCGGTGGCGAACGCCTCGGTCAGCACCATGCCGAAGCTCTCGCCGGAGAGGGAGGGAGCGCAGAGCAGGTCGGCCTGGTGGAGCCGGCGCCACAGTTCGGGGCCACTCACCTTGCCGTGGAGATCGAGATGGTCCTCCAGTTCGGGGTGCGCGAGCAGCCGCCGTACGTCGTCGGACTCGGCCCCTACGATCGCCAGCCGGCTCGGCGCCTGTTCGACCAGGGCCTCGAAGGCCCTCAGCAATATCGGCAGGCCTTTCCGCTCGTCCGGACGGCCCACGAACAGGACTCTGAGACTCTCACTCGGACTCTTTTCGCCGGCCGGAGCCATATCGACGTCGACCCCGTTGGGAATAATCGTGTAGTTGCCGCCGAACCAGCGCCGGCCGGACCATGCGGCCGCCTCGGACACCGCGATCCGGGCGGAGAGCCGGTTCAGGACGCGGTGTGCCCCGGCGAACGCGGCCAGCCGGTTGGGTAGCGACTTGGTCGAGTAGGCGTGAAAGGTGCCGACCACCGGGGTCTCGCTCGAAAGGCAGGTGTCCCAGCCGTTTGCCGGGGTGGTCGGCTCGTGCAGGTGGACCACGTCGAAGTCGCCCTGCTCGATCGCCCGGCGGGTTCCGCGGACCGATTCGGGAAACACCGGGATGTTCGAAACCGAGCCGTTCGCGCCGATCCCCAACGTACGGCCGACCGGGATCAGGTAATCCGGCGCCTCAAGCCGTTCGGCGGGGGCGCGATGCAGGACTTTCGACAGGCGATCCGGAGGATCAAACGGTGCAATGACACGAACGTAGTGGCCTCGACCGAGCAACTCTTCGGCCAGCGACTGGATATGCCGGTTTACACCGCCCTGGTAGGTCCACGAATACGGGGTGACTAGGGCGATTCGCACGGGTGAACATCATAGCCGAGAAGCCGGTTCCCCACCGAGATTCCGGGTATGAAACCGGGCCCACAGCACCAGAAACGCCCTGCTCCGGATACGACATTTCGTCATTCAATGTGTCCGACAATGCGTCAGACAGATTCGGATCCGGACGGCGGAAAGGACCGGTATCGTTGGCCCGCAGTGACAAGACAACGGCTTGACAGATAGATGATGAAGCAGATGACCGTGACGGAAACCCCGCCCGAGCAGGTCGCCCACGGGGTGACCGATACGAAGTACGGTCCGATCGACATCACCTATGACGACCGTGGCAATCCGGATGATCCGGCTCTGCTGCTGGTCGCCGGGCTCGGTACCCAGATGATCTACTGGGACGAACGGTTCTGCGAGACGATGGTCAAGCGCGGCTACAGGGTGATCCGTTTGGACAACCGTGACTGCGGGAGGTCGACCGTGCTGCGTAACGCCGACGTCCCCCATCTGGTGCCGATGATGCTCGGCGTCCCGGCAAAGGTCCGCTATCGGCTCTCCGACATGGCCCGGGACTCGGTCAACCTGCTCGACCACCTCGGGATCGAAAAGGCCCACATCGCCGGCTTTTCGATGGGCGGAATGGTCGTGCAGACGATCGCGGTCGAGCACCCCGACCGGGTGCTCTCGCTCTGTTCGATCATGTCCCGCACCGGCGCCTTCAAGGATTCTCTGCCGTCGCCCAAACATGTTGCCGCGATCATGCGGCCCGTGGCCAAGAGCTACGAGGCCTACATCGAGCGGACTCTGGAGATGATCCCGCTGCTCGGCTCTCCCGCCTATCCGACGGATCCCGACCGGCTTCTCGCCCTGGCCGACCGGGCCTGGGACCGCGGGATCCACCGCGAGGGCACGGCCCGCCAGCTCCACGCGATCAATGTCCAGCCGAACCGGGGAAGGGCGCTGGGCGGCCTCGAGATCCCGGCCGTGGTCCTGCACGGCTCGGCCGACAGACTGGTCCCGCCGAGAGGGGGGCGGGCGACGGCCGACGCCATCCCGGGGGCCCGGTTTCGCATGTTCGAAGGAATGGGCCACGATCTTCCGCAGGAGCTGTGGCCACTGTTCGCGGCCGAAATCGACGCGAACGCCAACCGCACGCTCTAGCCCGGCCGGACCGCCCGGGAACGGGTCTCACCGGCGCTACCGGGCCGGAAGGCCCGGACCCATAACATCTCTGCGGCATGTCCCAGACAGGTACTCAAAAAGAGCCGCTAAGGGTCGCCATCATCGGTGCCGGACCGGCCGGGTTTTATGCCTCGGAGCAGATCCTCAAGGATCCCGAAACCCACGCCCAGGTAGAC
>JBGUDX010000252.1:0-2400 GCA_041821645.1 Acidobacteriota bacterium | reverse complement strand
GTCGCGCTGTGCAGTGAGGTTTCGGCAGGCCCAGCAGTCGCCGCAGGGTTCGTGAATCGCCGACTCACCTCCGAAGAGCCGGCCGGAGGTGATCTCTGTGAGCGTCTCGCCAAGATCCTCTTCGGTCTGTTTGAAGTCGTCTGGCCCCAGGGTCTTCATGACCGGTTCGTCGGGCCGCCTCAGGAACACGTAGGCCGTATTGACAACGTCGATGCCGCGGGCGCGGGCCAGCGCCAGCGCGTAGAGACCTCGCTGCAGCTCGTACGGTTTCATCTTGTCCTCCGGGGCCTCACCGTCAAGCCGGTTGGTTTTGTAGTCGAGGATCAGCGGCGGGTTGCCTTTGAGGATCAGGTCGGCCGAGCCCCTGATGGTCACATCGCGAAAATTCAGCAGAAGCGGGACCTCGGCGCGCGAATCCGCCGCCCGCGCCCTTTCCCCGATCTCGCTTCCGAGGAAACCTTCGACCATTGCAGCGGCGTCTTCGACGTCGCCCGCCTCCTCCGGGTCACCCGTCTCCCGCCCGCCGAGCCCCTGACTCCTGAGAGACGTCTCGAGCTGTTCCCGGTCGGTCTCGCGCCATCCGTCATTCGCCAGGCGCTCGAGCGCGTTGTGGACCGCGGTGCCGAACCTGGTAGCCCGATTTCGGCCACTGAGTGAGTCTTGATCCGGATCCCCGGGCCCGCCGGCAGCGCCCTGCTCACCCAGCCTGAGGACGCGGCGGGCGTAGAAATGTGCGGGACACTCGATGAACTCGGCCAATGCCGAGAAGGAAAGGGGCACGTCCGGGTAGACCCGGAACTCCTCAGTGAGGATCGGTGGTTGCCGATCGGTCCTCTCTTCCGGGGTAGCCGGGGGCGGAGGATCGGGCCTTTCGCGAAGCTTCTCGGCCTGCTCGGCAGTCGCCAAGTTCTTGACGATTTCGATCTGGCCGCCGGCGATGGTCGGCGGCCAGTCTTCGGGCTTTTCGGGATCCAGGTCGAAAGCCTCCGAGATCCGTGTGATCATCGGCGTTGCCGGCGAGATTCCGTTTCCGGGCCATTTCTCCGGAAGAACGCCGCTGAGCACCAGGTGGTCTTCGGCGCGGGTCATGGCGACGTGGAGCAGCCTCAACTCCTCATCCTGGCCAGTGATCCGCCCCACCTCCTTGAGTTGCTCGGAATCGTAGGCGGGCAGCTTGTTCGATCCGTAGTGGGGAAGGCTGAGCCCGACGGCAAACTGATCCGGGTGATTCGGATCTTTCGAACGGCCGAGGCGCAGAGCGAAATCGTGGCGGTTCTGAAGCCGGCGACCTAGGTCCGGCACACAGGCGACCTTGAACTCGAGGCCTTTCGCGGCGTGGATGGTCATGATCCGGACGACGTCGCTGGCTTCGTCTGCGGTCGCCGCAGGGGCTTCGCTGTCGAGTTCCTCGCTGAGGGCAGCCCAGTCGAGAAAGCCCCTCAGGTTCCTACCTTCCGCGGCCTCGAACTCCCTTGCCAGCGAGGCTGCGCGACGAACGGTCGCGAGGCCGTTCGCCGACGGGTCCCGGACCAGGTTGGCCAGGTCGTAGCCAGTCTCTGTGACTGTCTCTTCGATCAGTCCGTCCAGGGGAAGGAACGCGGCACTCTCTCGGAGCGAGTCGAACACCTTGACGAAAGCGCTCGCCTTTTCGCGATCTTCATCGGGGATCTGATCGAGCCACTCGGCCGCGTCTTCAGCCGCCAGGTGTCCGTGGTCGGGAAGCGCCGTTTCCCGGGCCACCGAGGCAAGCGTCGGCCAGAGTGGCTTGTTCCATGGAGTGGCCCGCCTGAGCAGCCAGAGTGCGTCGGAGCTGAGTCCGCAGGCCGGCGAGGCAAGCGCGCCGAGCAGGTTGTTGTCGTCGAGCGGGTTGGCGATCGCCGCGAGCAGCGCACGCAGTTCGATGGCTTCACGGGTATTCCAGAAACCGCGCCCGGCTACTACGTAGGGAGTTAGCCCGAACTGCCTCAGTGCCTCGACATACAGGTGCGTCCTGGTCTTCGCCCTGAGCAGGATTGCGATATCCCCCTGCTCGATTCCGTTGGTCTCGTCGTCGACCAGGGCCCGCAGATGCCTGGCCGCAGCCAGGGCTTCGGCTTCGTAGTAGTGGTCATGCTCCTTGCCGACTTCGGGGTCCCCCGCGGGGGCCAGATCGCCCAGATCGAGTGACTTCCAGTCTTTGCGCCCGGTGAGCAGGATCGAGACCGAGGCCGGCGCACTCTTGTCGGCGTCCGGGGCGACTTCGAGCTCCTTGAACTCGTGGTGTGGAACCGAGTCGCCGCGCCCAGGAGCCTGTCGGTCCAGCTCACTTCCGATCCGGTTGACGGCGCCGATGATCAGGGGCAGGGACCGGAAGTTCGCGGTGAGCCCATAGGTCGTTACGTCCTCCTGCTCGCGCCGGTC
>JBGUDX010000251.1:0-2404 GCA_041821645.1 Acidobacteriota bacterium | reverse complement strand
CCCCCTTTGACGACGAGGCCGGATACCCGGCCGAGGCGAGCACCACGGTCACTGCCCACTCCGGGCTGAACTCGACCGGGCCCGCCTGCCCCGAGTCGAAACCGGCCAGTCCTCCGGGCCGGCAGGCCGCGGTGAACAGCTCGACGAGGTCGGTTTTCAATCGCGGCAGCACGGCCTGGGTCTCGGGGTCACCGAAGCGGGTGTTGTACTCCAGGACCTTCGGTCCGGCGTCGGTGATCATCAGGCCGGCGTAGAGCACTCCGCGGAACGGGTGGCCGCGGCGGGCCATCAGGTCGACGATCGGCTGGTGGACGGTTGCACTCAGATCGGCCAGGTCTTCACTACTGATTCCGGGCACCGGCGAGTAGCTGCCCATGCCGCCGGTGTTCGGCCCGGTGTCGCCGTCGCCTATCCGTTTGTAGTCCTGGGCCGGAGCGAGAGGGATCGCCACCTCGCCGTCGCAGATCGCCAGAAGCGAAAGTTCCTCTCCGTCGAGGTACTCCTCGAGTACGACCTCGGTCTGGCCGAAGCGCTGCTCGGTGAAGAAGACCTCGATCGCCTCGCGGGCCTCGGCCTCGGTCGCGCAGATCAGAACCCCCTTGCCGGCGGCGAGGCCGTCCGCCTTCAGCACGGCCGGAAACGAGGATCGGCCGACCTGCTCCAGCGCTTCGTCGCGATCACGCAGCACGGTGAAAGAGGCGGTCGGGATACCGACCTCCTGCATCGCCTGCTTGGCGAACGTCTTCGAGCCCTCCAGCCGGGCGGCTTCCCGGGTCGGCCCGAATGCCGCGATCCCGGCTTCGACGAGGGCATCGACCACTCCGGCGACCAGCGGCCCTTCGGGCCCCACCGCGACCAGGTCGATCCGGTTCCGGACGGCCGACTCGACCACCTCCGGGACGTCAGACGGGTCGAGTTGCGGCAGGCATGTGGCGTCGGCGGCGATCCCGGGGTTGCCCGGCGCGCAGAAGAGCTCGGGCGCCCGGGGCGACCGCGCCAGCGCCTTTACGATCGCGTGCTCGCGGCCGCCACCCCCGAGGACCAGGATCCTCATGCCGGCGCCTTCGCCCGCGGGACCGGAGGCCTCAGAGGACTTCGGCCAGGCGCTCAGCCGAAAGGGCGGGCAGGGTCTGGCTGGTCATCGTGCCGCGGGAGCCCATCTCGATCGAGACCTTGGCCATCGTCTCTTCCGAGGAAGCCTCGATCACCGTAATGAAGTCGAACTGGCCGAGGGTCGTGTACTGCGCCAGCACCTTGGCTCCGAGGGCCTCGACTTCATGGTTCACCTCGTTCACCCGGCCCGGGTTGTTCTTGAGGGTCTTGATTCCCTCTGCGGTCAGGTTGGTCAGCATCACGTAAGTCGGCACGGAAATCCTCTCCTTGAGTTCAAAGACGCCTCCAGCATATGACAGCCGGACTCATCCCGGAACGCCGGTTCGGCGCCCGGCGATCGCCTCCAGCGAAGACCGGCACCAGTCCTGATTGTCCCGCTCGAACGAGATGCCGCGCCTCAGCGCCAGATAGTTGCCGATCCGGCCGCCGGAGGCGAGAAATCCGGCCTCATCGAAGTCGCCGAGCATGGCCGAGCGGATCCGCAGGTAGAGCTCCAGTTTCGCCTCGGACTGCTCCAGTCGCTCCCTGATCGCGGCGGCGACCGACTCGGCGTTGTCATCGTCCAGGGCCACCACTTTAACCAGCAGGTCATCCCTGATCGCGGTCGGTTTCGAGGCCGATTCGATGAATCGTCCGAGCTCTTCCCGGCCGGCCCCGGTCACGCGAAAGATCCGCTTGTTCGGCCGGCTCGTCTGTTCAACCAGCTTTGCCGAGAGTAGCCCGCCGGCTTCGAGTCGGTCCAGCTCGCCGTAGATCTGCTGGGGCGTGGCCGGCCAGAAGTTGGCGACCGAGACGTCGAATCGTTTGGAGAGCTCGTAGCCCGAAGCCTCTTGCTCTTCCAGCGAAGCGATGATTGCGTGTTTCAGTGCCAACCGGACCGCCCCGGAAGCCGACACTCGCCCGAGCACTCGACTTCATAGTCAAAAATTTGTATAGTCATCTTCATGAGTATAGAAAACGGCAGTGACACGACCGCCATACCCTCCACCTCCGACGGCCCATGGGACGCAATCGTGATCGGCTCCGGCCTCAGCGGGCTGACCTCGGCGGCCTATCTCGCTGCCAACGGGAAGAAGGTCCTGGTCCTGGAGCGCTACGACGTCGCCGGCGGCTGCAGCCAGACCTTCCGGCGCAAGCGCGAGTGGCAGTTCGATGTCGGGCTTCATTACATCGGAGGCGTCAAGACCGGGCCGATCGCGAAGGTGCTCGAGGGTATCGGCCTGCTCGATCGCATCGAGTTCGTCGAGATGGACCCCGACGGCTTCGACACGTTCATATTCCCGGATTTCGA
>JBGUDX010000250.1:0-2410 GCA_041821645.1 Acidobacteriota bacterium | reverse complement strand
GACGGCGTACCCATCTTCGACATCCCGATCTCCACCGCCCTGCGGTCGATAGCGCTGCGGTCCATCGCTCTGCGCAGCTCAGCCACGCTCACACTGCCTCCGGGCACCGGGTTTGCCTTGTAGGTTGCAGCGTCAAGCCAGAAGATCGTCCGCCCGTCCCGGTCATAGGCGCCGACGATGTCGCTGTCCCCCCACGACACCAGCCATTCCTTCGATCGGAGGCGGCTTGAAGATCCGCAGCAGTCCAGGGCAGGCACAAACCCGTCCTCCACGCTCTCGACCAGCCTGGCGGTACCCGCATCCTCGTTGATTCGGAAGCGTTCCGCGCGCGGGGTGGAGTCAGCCTGACCCGTGCGATTGTTGAAAACGGTGATCGACCCGTTCGGCTGGACGCGAACGTCATGCTGGCCACCGAACGGGTAGTCACCTCCGGGATGATTCAGGACCTTCAGGCTCTTCGGGGTCTCGGTTCCTCCCAGCTTCCAGATCACCCGGCCAGACTTGCGATTGACCTTGTAGATGGCATCGAGGTGGCGGTACGACAGATACATGAACTTGCCGTCAGGCTCCACCGCGTTCCAGTGCGAGACGTCGTACCAGAAATGGCCCTCGTTGCTCAGCAGCACGTCCCACCAGCGCCCGGTCTCGGCAAGCCCTGTGTGGTCGGCGGGATCCCAGCTGCTCACCACCCTCCCTTCGGGGGTCACCTCCTGAATCACGGTGCTCTGTGTGAGCGCGTCGGATTTGCCCCCGAACTCGCTCGCATCGATCCCCCTCTGGTAATTGTCGAACGCGCCGAACAGGTAGTTGCCGTTCGGCAGCAGTTGAAGATCGTGGAAGTCGGCGTTTTCGTCGGTGCCAACCGTCCGCAGAAGACGACCGGTCAGGCTGCGGACCTCGAATTCTCCACCGATTTGCCTCGTATTGGTATTCCAGCCGAGAGTGCCGTCGGCCAGGACTTTGGTGTCCATGGCTCCGATCCCCCGGTACCACCAGATCGGCACACCGTTTCGGTTGAACACCGTCGCGAAGCGGCCGTCCAGTCCGACGGAAAACAGTCCCGGTCCGCCCGGCCTGAACCGCTGAAAGCTGTATCCGGGAAAATCTTCGGGCAGGCACCGGACCCAGAAGCGCTTGGTCAGACCCCCACGTTTAAGCGTGAACTTGACCCTCACGGACTGGCCCTCGTCGAGCTTGAGCCGGGCGCCGTATCCGCCGCCCCGGCTCTTTCTTCCGCCCAACCGGCTCTTCCAGCCCTTTCCCTTTCGTACCCGCAATGACAGATCGCCGCCCTCGCAGCGCGCCGCGTAGGTACTCACTCCCCAGCTGAACCGAGGCTGGATGCTGTCCGCCGATGTCGCGACGAATTTTGGTTTGGACGGCGACGCCTCGGCCGGGGCCACCGAAACGGTGAGTCCGGCCAGCAACAGGAGCACCAGCGGAAAAAGGGTCAAGCGGTTCTTCATATGCGGATCAGCAACTCCCGAATGCAACGGTCAGAACATTCCGTTGTCGTTCATCGATTCGGCCGGGACTTTCTGGAGGACATCCCAGTGTTCGATGACCTTGCCTTCATCGTCGAAGCGGAAGATGTCGATGCCGGCATAGTCGTCATCACCCGGCCACCGCTGGGAGCAGTGGAGGACGACATGATTACCGTCCGCGAAGGAGTGCTTGAACTCGACATGCTTGCCGGGGTAATCGGCCGCCATTCGTTCGAAGTACTCGATGAAGGCCTCCTTCCCGTCGCCGACTTCGGGGTTGTGCTGGATGTACTCGTCGCCCACGTAGCGCTCGACCGCCTCGCGCGGTTGGCATTGGTTGAACATCAGGTCGTAGAGCGCCTTCGCGGTCTTTATGTTCTCCTGCGACATCTGGTCGGACCTCCTTCTTGATCTTCCTCGTACATGGCGTCGGGCTGACCGGCCGATGCTCCCCGGACACTACTGAGGAGCAGCCGTAACGAGTGGTTCCTGGAGCTCGGCGCTCTGTCGCGAGCGCCGCCCTCTCGATCGCGGCTGTTCACTGCGTCTGCGGGACGCGCGTCCGGATCTCGTCAAGCAGTCGCTGTGACACCTCGCCCAGCTCCTCGTCGGGCCGTGGTTGGCCACCTGCGGGCGGAAAAATGTCGATCTTTACTCGCGGACGCTTCGGAAAGCGTTTCAGGTCTGTGCCGCCTTCGACTGCCACCAGCACCACCGGTACGTCCGGGCAGGCCCGTGCGAGCCGGGCCACTCCGCGCCGGGCGCGAAGGGATTGCCCCCGGGACAGGGTCCCTTCGGGAAAGATCCCGACTACCTCGCCGCGTTCGAGCGCGTGAACCGAGGACTCCAGCGCCGCTTCGTCGCTTTCGCCGCGACGAATCGGAATCTGGCCAGCCCCGTCGAGAATCCAGGCGAGGATCCGCGAC
>JBGUDX010000249.1:0-2420 GCA_041821645.1 Acidobacteriota bacterium | reverse complement strand
CGCCGGCCCAGGTCGCGGCCAGCCCGATCGCCAGGACGGCGAGCAGGGTCCGAAGTGGCCCGAGCCGCGAACCGAAGGGGCCGTTTTCCCCGGACACCTCAATCGCCCCGGTCAACCATGACCGAGGTCGCCTTGACCATGGCTGTGGCCCTCACCCCCGGGGCCAGGCCCAGTTCCTCGACCGAATCGCGGGTGACCGCTGCCGTGACCAGGTGTGGGCCGGCCTCGATCTCGACCAGGGCCATCACCCCGTCAACCTCAACCGACCGCACAACGCCCGAGAAGCGGTTGCGGGCGGAGAAAGTGTCACCGGTCTGGTGCCGGTCGGGACTTCCCCGCAGCCGCTCGACCTCGCTCACCGGGACCCGTCTTCGATTCCGCCCATCACGGCTGGTCCTGATCTTTCCGGCGCGGTCCCATCGCCGGACCGTGTCGGTACTGACTCCCAGTTGCCGGGCGGCCTCACCGATGCTCAAATCGTTCATTGCCTAGGCACTATATAGGCAAATCGATCGGATCAACCGGACTCGGTCCGGGAGCCGGACCGGGGTCGATCCGGGCTCAAAGGCTTGCTGGAGGCGGGCTCAGCCGCCGATTGCACTCATGGTGCGGGGCGGCTGGCGGAAGCCGGGCTCGTTGACCCGGTGTTTGAGTTCCTTGCGCCAGACGGCCTCCCGGATGATCTCGTCGATCTCGTGGTCATCGGCCCCGCTCCGGAGCGGGCGTCGCAGATCGGTCTCGTTCAGCGAAAAGAGGCAGGTCCGCAACTTGCCCTCGGCGGTCAGCCGGATCCGGTTGCAGTCGGAGCAGAACGGCTCCGACACGGGATTGATGAACCCGATCTCCCCGCTGCCGTCGGTGAACCGGAAGACCCGGGCGGTGGCCGAAGGCTCGCGCGGGATCTCCTCGATCGGGTGGATTGCGGCGACCATCCTGCGCAACTCTTCGCCGGCCAGAACCGATTCCGGGACCCAGCGGCGGTCGCCGTCAAGCGGCATGAACTCGATGAACCGGACCTGGTAGTCGGTTGAGCGGGCGAATTCGCAGAACCGGTCCACTTCTTCCTCGGTGAAATCGCGAACAGCCACCGCGTTGACCTTGATCGGGTGGATCCCGGGGTGGGCGGCCAGGGCTTCGAGGCCGTCGAGAACCCGGGGAAGGGCGTCGCGGCGGGTCATCTGGAAAAAGCGGTCGCGCTGCAGGGAGTCGATCGACACGTTGACACGCTGGACCCCGGCCGAGACCAGTGCCGCGGCATCGCGTTCGAGCAGGTAGCCGTTGGTGGTCAGCGACAGATCCCGGATCCCGTCGACCGCCGCCAGCATCGAGACCAGGTCGGGGAAGCCTCTCCTGACCAGCGGCTCGCCCCCGGTCAGGCGGAGATCCTCGATCCCCATTCCGGCGAAGATCGTGACCAGCCGGGTGATCTCCTCGAAAGTGAGGATCTCTTTGCGATCAATCCACTCCAGGCCCTCCGCCGGCATGCAGTACTGGCAGCGGAAGTTGCAGCGATCGGTCACCGAAACCCGCAGGTCGCTTATCCGCCTTCCGTGGCCGTCGCGGAGCAGCTGGTCGGAAGCCATCTAACGGGCGCCGGCTTCGGCCAGGGCATCGCGCATCCGGTCCAGCAGGTCCTGGCGCCGGGGGTCGAGCACCTCGCCCGAGTCGCGGCCGACCAGGTTGTACACCTGATCCGGGTCGGTGGTCATGTCATAGAGCTCGTACTCGGGATCCTCCCCGCCGGAATCGTCCCGGTAGACCGCGTACATCGCATCCGGCGACCTCACCGCACGGATCTGGTTCGGCCTCGCGATGACGTCTTTGAAGGCGGTGCCGGACTGATGGTCGTCGAAGGTGAAGTAGGAGAACTCCTGGACCGAATCGACCGGCTCCGGGTGTTCGCTGACCGGCGACCAGGCGAGCTCCGACGCCGCCAGACGGCTCCGGTCGGGTTTCGATTTCGCGGCAAGGATCGGGGTCAGATCCCTGCCACGCACTCCGTCTGCCGAGGTGTCGACCCCGGCGATCGAAGCGACGGTCGGCAGGATGTCGCAGAGTGAGGCCGGCGCATCGCTGACCGCCGGTTCGGAGAACAGGACCGGATTCGAGATCACCAGCGGCACGTTGATCGTCTCGTCGTAGGCGTTGAACATCTTCTGCCTGAGCCCGCCGTGCGACATGCCCATCTCGCCGTGGTCGGAGGTCCTGATGATCACCGTCTTCGAGCGGAGCGATTCGTCGTCGTCCGGGTCACCGAGGGCGGTGAGAATCCGGCCGACCTTTTCGTCGGCCAGCCGCTGCAGGTGGGCGTAGAAACGGCAGTAGTCGAGCTTCGCTTCGTCGTCCCCGAGCCCGCCCAGATAGGCGGCCTGGCCGAGTTTCATCGTGGCGTGGGCCTTCGGCTTGGAAGCAAGGTTCTC
>JBGUDX010000248.1:0-2426 GCA_041821645.1 Acidobacteriota bacterium | reverse complement strand
CCGCACACCGGCTCGTACCTCGCCGACCTGGCGCTCGAGCTCAAAAACGGCAGGTGCGACTTCAGCAACCCGGTCGAACAGCGCATCTGCGACGTGCTGGTCCCGCTGGCCAAACTGATCGTCGCCGAGCTCGGGCCGACCGCGACCGAGCAGCTGACCAACGACTTCCTCGCGACCTGGAACCCGCAGCAGCGGATCGGCAACTGCCCGGTCAGCGTGATCGCCGGCGACCACGTCAATTTCGGCATCCCGTTCCTCGGTTACTACACGCCCTCCGACGGCCTGGTCGGCCTGGACAGCGCTCAGGCGAAAGAGGCGCTCGACCTCGACGGTCACCTGATACCGGCCCCCGATATCCCCGACCTGCGCGACGCCGGGGTCTACAACGTGGTCCACGGAAGCTCGCTCCGCCTGATTGACAAGAAGAACCTGCTCAACCAGCCCCAGATCAGCGAGCAGGTAGCCGAGAACACCATGCTGACCGGGGCCGAGCCCTGCAACCAGCCGTCCTCCGCGGTTGCCCGCGCCGGTTCTGACAGAGGCGCCGACGCAGGGTCGAGCGCCTCCACCGGTGACGCACAGCAACTGCGGGCCCCGCTCTACCGGATGGTTGCCGCCGACAGGAACGGGCGGCTGCCGAAGCCCGGGGCCGAGGATTTCGTAGTCAGCAAGGACGGGGTGTCCGTCCGCTGCGGCTACTCCAAACTGAGGCCGATCCCGGTGCTGGGCGATCGCAGGTTGCGGGTTCACCATCCCCGGAAATGCAGGGACGGGCTTCGCGCCCGGAAGAACGAGGGCGAGGGAGTTCCGAGGGCGATGCTGCTGCGATCAAATCCACGTCGCCACGTCCTCGTACGGGTAGAAGGGGAGCAGGCCCGGATCCGCATCCGCGGCAAGGCGGCAAGGACGTTCAAGGTTCAGTTCCACAACGGAAAGAAGTGGCGGCAGCTCGAACTGGGCGGCCGCGGCAGGGCCGCGCTGCCAGGGACCGCCGGCGATTCCCTGAAGCTGCGGATCCGCGCCAAGGGCAAGGCCCGCGGCGCACTCGCCGACACGGCCAACCTGACCCTGCAGCGCTAGCGGCCGGACGCCGGAGCGGCTACGGTGAAATCCCGGAGAGCCAGCCGGAGCCGGGCAATCGCGCAACGACGAGCAGGAGGGCACCAATGGGCATGAGCAGGTACAGGATCCTCGCCAACATCGCGGTCAGCGACCTGGCGCGGGCGAGAGACTTCTACGAGGGAAAGCTGGGTCTCACCGTCGCGGCCGTTCGCGGCGACGGCGGTGTCACCTATGACAGCGGCGAAGGGACCTCGGTCCACATCTATTCGTCACCCGGCAACGCCGGCCTCTCGCAGGCGACACAGGTCGGCTGGGTCACCCCGGACATCGACGAAGCCGCGGCCGAACTGGCGGCCGCCGGGGTTGAGTTCGAGCAGTACGACAGCGAGGAGCTGACGACTGACGAGCGGGGAATCGCGACGATGGGTGACGCTCGCGCGGCCTGGTTCAAGGACCCCGACGGGAACATCCTCGGCCTGATCAGCAGCTGAGAGCGGGATCTGCGCGGCCGCCGGGCATCGGCCGCCGGACACCGGCCGCGGACCGCCTTGGCTAGGAGGCGTCGTCTGAGTCGTTTCCGACCAGCGGGATCCCGGTGGGCCGGAGGTTGGCCAGGGTCGCCAGCACCACGAAAATCGCGAGCAGCCCGAACGCGATGTCGCCGTCGCCGCCGGATATTGCATGGCCGACCAACGGGATGACGATGATCGGCGGGATCAGGGCCGCCATGGTCATCAATGCCACCGGTTCGCCGGGGGCCTTCGGGAAGAGGTCCTGGGCCTCGGTCAACGCGGTTGCGTACGGGACGCCGAATCCGACCCCGATCAGCACTACGGCAGCGAACGCTACTGCCCCGGCCGGTTCGAAAGTGATCGCCGCCAGCCCGATCGCCGCCAGCCCGAGTGATCCGGCCAGGAAGATGTGCGGCAGGCCCCGCTCCTGGAGCTTGGCGCCGAACTCCCGCACCAGCGCCGAGAGCCCGAACATCACGAACGCGATTACACCGGCGAGCGCCTTGCGTACGTCGCCCTCCCGGACCAGGTACTCGATCAGCCAGGCACTGAGAACCATCGGCACCCCGTAGATCGAAATGAAAAGCATCGCCAGCCGGTAGACGCGGGCGTGCCGCAGGGCGGCACCGAGAAAGCCCTTGACCCGCTCGGAGGCGGTCGGGGCCGAGTCGGCGTCCGAAGGGATCATGAGGAACGAGGCCACCGACAGCGCCGCGGCGATCAGGAACCCGACCCGCCAGTCGATACCGGCGTCGGAGAGCCCGCTGCCGACCAGCAGGGCGAGCGCGATCCCGAGCTGGATCGAAGCGCCGAAGACTCCGATCAGTTTGACCCCGCCGGCGTTGCGTGCCC
>JBGUDX010000247.1:0-2436 GCA_041821645.1 Acidobacteriota bacterium | reverse complement strand
GCAAAGGCGACGGATCGTCACCAACCACGACGCGTTCGGCTACTTCACCGAGCGCTATGGCCTACGGGTGGTCGGGACCGTGATTCCGGCATTGACTACCGAGGCCGAGCCTTCGGCCGGAGACCTGGCAGAACTCGAGCGGTCGATCGAGGAGGAGGATGCGACGGCCGTCTTCTCCGAAAGCTCGCTCCCGGACGACCTGGCTGACGCGATCGCGGCGGACTCCGGCGCCACTGCCGGCAGGCCGCTGTACGTGGATTCCCTCGGCGACTCCGATTCGGGCGCTTCGACCTACATCGGAATGATGCGCGAAAACGCCGACACGGTGATGCTGGCGCTCACCGGGGGAAAGCGGGACTGCGGCTTTGAGTGAGATCGACCGCGCCGCGGATACCGGGAGCCGGGCCGAGCCGCAGACGCGGACGCGGCGGAAGCTGGTCGAAACGCGGGGACTCGTGGTCGGCTACGACGGCAGGCCGGCCCTGGCCGGCGTCAGCTTCGAGGCCTCGTCGGGTGCCAGGATCGGCCTGCTCGGCCCGAACGGTGGTGGCAAGACGACGCTGTTCCGGGCACTGCTCGGGGAGCTGAAACCCCTCTCGGGCACGCTGACAGTCCGGGCGGCCTGCGCCACGGTGCCTCAATCAGACCGCTCCCGGCTCGACTACCCGGTCACCTGCCTCGACGTCGCCACCATGGGCGCGCTGGCCCGCCTCAGTTGGTGGCAACGGCCGGGGCGCGCCGACCGGGCCAGAGCCGGCGAAGCCCTGGAAACAGTCGGCCTGGGCGACCGGAGCGGCGACGGCTTCGGCGAACTGTCCGGAGGGCAGCGCCAGCGGGTCCTGATCGCCCGCGCCCTGACCGCGGAGGCCGACCTGCTGCTACTCGACGAGCCGTACACGGGGCTCGACTCGAGGAGCGCGGCGGGGCTCGACCGGCTGATCGGCGACCTGGCCGGCGAGGGCCGGACGGTGATGGTCGCGACCCATGACGTCGATCAGGCCCGGGACTGGGACAGGGTGCTCTGCCTGAATCGCACCCAGATCGCGTTCGGCCCGCCGGACGAGATCCTGGACCGGGACGTCCTGGAGGCGACCTACGGCGGCCACATCGTCGAGATCCCGGGGGAGCCGGCCCACGGGGTGCTGCCGCCCCATCACCACGACCACGAGGAATCAGGGCACCGGGACGAAGCCCACGGAGACCTGCCGTGATCGACGTGATCACCGAACCGCTCGCCTACGGGACCACGCTGCGGGCTCTGGCCGAGATCGCCGTGATCGGCGTCGTCAGCGGGGCGGTCGGCTGCTGGATCGTGTTGTACGAGTTGTCCTACAGCGCCGAATCGCTGGCCCACGGGCTCTTTCCCGGACTGGTCGCAGCGTCGCTGATCGGCGCTCCGCTGCTGCTCGGTGGAGCGGTCGGCATCCTGATCGCCTCGGCCTTGATCGTGTTGGCGGGACGACTGGCCGGAGCGAGCTTTGACACGGCGATCGCCGTGGTGATCACGGCGTTGTTCGGGGCCGGCGTGCTGATGGCGCTCTCGCCGGACGCCCCGGCCGGGCTTGGGGAACTGCTGTTCGGAGACCTGCTCGGCACCACCGTCACCGAAATTCTGACCGCCGCCACGATCGGCGCGGCGGTGCTGGTGGTGCTCTGGCTGCTCCACGGACGCCTGCTCGCAATCGGATTCGACCACGACTCCGGACCCGCGCTCGGGATATCGGCAGGGAAGCTGAACCTGATCCTGCTCGGCCTGGTGGCAGCCACGATCCTCGTCGCAGTCCAGGGACTGGGGAACCTGCTGGTAGCGGCGATGCTGGTCGGGCCCGCTGCGGCGGCAAGGCTGCTCGCCGACCGGGTCTGGCCGATGATGCTGTCAGCGGCGACGGTCGCGGTCGCCGCCGGATTCATCGGCATCTACGCCTCCTATTACCTCAAGACGGCCGCCGGGGCTTCGGTCGTGCTGGCGCTGGTCGGCTGCTATCTGCTCGCCGCGGGAATCGGCCTCCTGCGCAGCCGGGGCGCGGCCGCCCGGCACTAGGATCATCTGGTGAGCCCGACCGGCAAATCCCCGAATCGCGAGCGCGAGCAGCCCTCTCCACTGCCGCCCGGCGAGAACAGTGCCGGCGACCGCTGGCAGGAACACGCCTCCGACCGGCTCGGCGAGGCCGGCTACCGGAAAGGGGGGTCCCGCAGCCGGGTGGTCGAGCTGCTCGGGGGTCAGCGTTGCGCGATCACCGCCCTGGAGATGGATGATCAGCTGGACGGCGTCGGCCGGGCCACCGTCTACCGGACGCTGGAGCAGCTGGAGGAGCTCGGCCTGGTCCAGAAGATCGACGTCGGCGGCGACTCGGCCGGTTACGAAACGGTGGACCCGGGCGGCCACCACCATCACCACATCGTCTGCAACGGGTGCGGCAAGGTCGTGCCGTTCGA
>JBGUDX010000246.1:0-2436 GCA_041821645.1 Acidobacteriota bacterium | reverse complement strand
ATCTCGAGCCGGACGCCGTGCTGCGATCCGGCCATGCGCGAGATGCTCTCCTCCATCAGCGTGCCGCCGAGGTCGTTGACACCCCACCGCAGGGCCTCGGTCGCACCCTCGAGCCCCATCTTGACCCAGCTCGCCTGGAGGTTGGTGATCGAGTGTCCGAGAGCCAGCCTGAACGCAGCCGTGTGCTTGAGGTTTTCTTCGATCGAGATCTCGTCCACGCCGTGGGTCCGGCCGAGCAGCGTGTTGAACGGGATGAAGCTGAGCGGGACGAACTCGGTGATGCCGCCGGTGCGATCCTGGAGCGAACGCACCACCTGCATATGGCGGGCCAGTTCGCGGGGCTCCTCGATGTGGCCGAACATGACGGTCGAGGTCGATTTGAGCCCGGCAGCGTGGGCGGCCTCGATGATCTCGACCCAGCGCGCGACCGGCAGTTTGTTCGGGGAGATCCGCTGACGGACACCATCGTCGAGCACCTCGGCCGCGGTTCCCGGAGTCGAGTCGAGCCCGCATTCGATCAGGTACTCGAACACCTGGCCCGGCGGCAGTCCCGACTGCTCGCACATGTGGTTGATCTCCATCGGCGAGTAGGCGTGGAGGTGAATGTCTGGCGCCACCTGTTTGGCCAGCCTGAGCCAGCCACCGTAGGTCGCGAGGTCGAGATCGGGGTGTATCCCTCCCTGCATGCAGAGCTCTGTCGCTCCGAATTCGACCGCCTCCTCGACCCGGCCGACGAACTCCTCCTCGCTCGATTCGTACGCGTCCGGCGACCGCTTGCCCTGGCCGAAGCCGCAAAAGGCGCAACCGACCACACAGATGTTGGTGAAGTTGATGTTGCGATTGACCACGAATGTCGCCGTGTCGCCTGCCAGTTCGGCCCGCAGGTCGTCGGCCGCGACTCTCATTTCCTCGATCACCTCGGGCCGGGTCTCCGCGAACAACGCGGTCATCTCATCCTCGGTGAGGGCTGCGCCCGCGCGGCCCTTGGCGATCGCCTCGGAGGCCCGGCCGGGATCGATCTCCTCATCGCCTCGCCTGCCCGAGCCCAGCCTCGGTATGAAACTCCAGTACTTCAGCTTGATCACGTCGAGCACACCCTGTTCCATCCACTCGGAGTTCATGTACTGGGGATACACACACAGCCGCTCGGCCAGGGCGAACCCGCGGGGCGTGAGTTCCTTGCGCATCTGGTGCGGGCTCGGGAACGGATGCTCTGGCGAGATGTGGTCGCCGTTCGCCGAAAGCCCTCCGAAATCGGTGGCTCCGGCCCCGGCCAGATCGATCCACCAGTCGGAGAGGTTCGGGGGAATCTGGATCCCGACGCCGGGCATCAGCCGTTCCGTCTCGCCGACCAGGAACTTCAGGTCTTCGATCGTGACCGGGCAGGCCCACCGCGGCATCGAAATGGCCGGGTCCCCGGCCGGCCCGCCGGACTCCCCGGGCACCGGTCCACCCGACTCGGTCTCCCAGACGCCACTGTCCGAAGACCACCTGCCTTTACCGCTCCAGCGCTCGGCCGAGGCGCGATCGGCGATCTCTGCCGGCTCCTGACCGTAGTAGTTCGGGTGCGGAACGAAGTTCTGGATGATCACTTCCTGGATGTGCCCGTAGCGCGAATGGAGATCCGCAAGGGCCTCGAGCGATTCAACCCTCTCCTCCGGGGTCTCGCCGATCCCGACCAGGATGCCGGTCGTGAACGGGATCTTCAACCGGCCGGCAGCCTCGATCGTCGCCAGGCGGTGTTCGGGGTGCTTGGTCGGCGAGCCTGCGTGAACAGTCTGCATCAGGCGTTCCGATGACGATTCGAGCATCAGACCCTGCGACGCCGTCACCTCTCTCAGGCGCGCAAGGTCCTCCTCCCCGACGGCCCCGATATTGGTGTGCGGCAGGATCCCGCGCTCGAGCGCACGCTCGCAGGCCCAGGCGACGTACGAGGTGAAGTCGTCGTGACCCCAGCCCCGCAGCCTTTCGGCGACGACCGGATTCATCTCGGGCTTCTCGCCGGTGAGGAAGAGCAGTTCCTTGGTATTGCGCCGGGCGGCTTCGTCCAGGCGTCGTTCGACCTCTTCCGGAGGATGGATATGGGCCTGGTGCGTGGCGAAGGCGCAGTACTTGCAGTAGCACTGACAGGTCCGCGACAGGGAGATCGTGTAGTTACGGGAAAAAGTGATCCTGCGCATCGCTCCGTCAAACTATCGCAGCCCCCGCCGGTAGCGGTCAGGGGGTGTTTCGACATGTGTGCTGTATAAGCTTCCGGACCGGACCGGGAGCCGCCCGGGACGGGCGAAATCCCGCCGCGATCAACAAGGAGCCAAATTGAAAAAGAATGCCGCGCTGCTCGCCCTCCCTCTCACCGCACTGGTGCTCATGGCCGGATGCGGAGGCGATGACGACTCTTCCGACTCGTCGAGCACCGAAACGTCGACCGGCACCACC
>JBGUDX010000245.1:0-2453 GCA_041821645.1 Acidobacteriota bacterium | reverse complement strand
CTTCGACCGCGCCGGAGAAGAACGTGAAGCCGAGTCCGAGCAGCAGCGAGACCAGCGCCCAGGCCCAGAACGGGCCTTCGGCCTGCCAGAGCATTACGTAGAGCAGGGTGGTTACCATCAGCGTGACCGTGCCGGCCAGGTACGAGACCCTGCGGCCGATCGTGTCGGCCACAACCCCGGTCGGGACCTCGAACAGGACCATCCCGGCGGTGAAGAAGGCGTTGGCCGCGAACGCCTCCAGGTTGGACAGGCCGGCGTCGAGCAGGAAGATCGTGTTGATGCCCCAGATGAACGACGCGGCAAGCGTATTGCCCAGCATCAGGGTCAGGTAGATGCGCTGGATCGAAGATGGAGTCGGCATCTCTGACGCCGCCGTCCCGGCCGCTCAGGATTCGATGTCGCCGGTGGTCCGCTGCACGTAATCGGCCCGGGCCGGGGGATCGACCTCGGCGTAGACCCGGTCCATGCCCAGAAGCCGGTTCAGCCGGATAGCGGCCCGTGGCGGCAGCAACGAAGCGAAGCGGGCGATCGCGCCGACGGATTTCGGCACCGGGACCCTTTCCCTGCCGCTCTTCATCGCTCCGACGATCGCCGCGGCGACCTGCTCGGGCGGGATCAGCTTGATCATCGGGCTGTCGGCGGTCCCGTCCATCATGTCGGTCCTGACCGGCCCCGGCATGACGCAGGTGAAGACCAGGCCGGACCCCTCGAACTCGATTCGGATCGACTCGGTGAACCCGACCACACCGAACTTCGACGCCGAATATGCAGAGAGTCCTTTGACCCCGTTGATCCCGGCGAGCGAGGCGACGTTGACGACCTGTCCGGACCCACGGCCGCTCATCCGGCGCACCGCGGAGTTGGTGCCGTTGATCACCCCGTTCAGGTTCACCGCGATGGTCCGTTCGATGACCGCCGGGGGCTGGTCGGTCACCAGGGGCGAGGTGGGGGCTATGCCGGCGTTGTTGACCAGCGTGTCGAGCGGCCCGATGTCCGATTCGACGGCGTCGATGAATCTCTCGACCGATTCGCGGTCGCGAACGTCGAGTTCGCAGCCCTCTGTGTCGCGGCCGATATCCGCGGCGACGTCGGTGGCCAATTCACCATCCAGGTCGCCGATCGCCACCCTGGCGCCCTCGTCGGCCAGCATCCGGGCCGTCGCGGCTCCGATCCCCCTGGCGCCGCCGGTGATCGCGACGACCTTTCCTTGCAGATTGCGCTCCGGCATCGGGGCAGTATCCCACGGCGGGCAGGCTCGAAGGCGGCGACAGGTCCGGTGCGAAACGGAAGAATCGGGAAGAGGTCGGAACCGTCCGGCTGGTGAGACCGGCTGAGGAAGTGAGCCGCCCGCAGTCGGGCCTTGCAATGCGGCCGAGGCGGCCGTAGGCTCATCGAAAGACCGTCGGGCGCGGAAATTCACCGAGGGCGGGATGTGCCGCCACCAGAGCCTGGCTCAATCGAACGAAGGGGTGCAGGAAGATGTCGAAGATTCCGAAGCTCGAAGGGCGCCCTTCGCCGGCGCTGGTGATCTCGCTTATCGCGCTGTTCGTGGCGCTGGGCAGCGGTGCCTACGCGGCGAACAAGATCGGCACCAACCAGATCAAGGGCAAGGCGGTCACGACCGGCAAACTGGCCGGCAAGGCGGTCACCACCGGCAAACTGGCCGGCAAGGGTGTCACCACCGGCAAGCTGGCGGGCCAGGCGGTCAGCACCAACAAGCTCAAGGACGCTTCTGTCAGTGAGTCGAAGCTCGGTCAGGGCGCGGTGGAAACGGACAAGCTCGCCGACAGCGCGGTGACCAACAGCAAGCTGAACGGCACGAGTGTCGGCACCAACAAGCTGAAGGACGACTCGGTCAGCACGGACAAGTTGCAGAACAGCGCGGTCGGCACGGACAAGATCGCCGATGGTGCGGTTACCAGCGGGAAGGTGTCGTCCGACATCCCGTATCGCCGCACGCTGCAGTCGACCTTCACACTGAACGCCAGCTACCAATCGCTGGTGAGCTTCGGTGACGCCGAGCTGCAGGGTCGCTGCAATACCGCCGGCGCAAACGGCTTCATGCAGCTGCGGGTTATCAGCCCCATCAACGGCGCTCAGGCGGACATGACGGCAACGGGCCCGGGCGGCGTTCCACAGTTCGCCAACAGCGGACAGCTTGGTCCAAACGTCGGGCTTGAGATCGGGACGGTTCTCTTGGGCAACTTCAATTCTCCGGGTGTCGGCTCAGCTCGAGTTGCGGCCCGGGCGCCCGACGGGACGGCGCTTTTGGCAACGGTCGGGTCTCACTCGCTCGGCGGAGGGGCCTGCGCGTTCAACGCGCTGGTGCTCTAGCGGGCGGCGGCCATGAAACTGAGCGCGCTGGGCTCTCTTGGGCTGGTTGCCCTTGTGCTGGCGGCCTGCACGAACGCGACCGAGAGCGCCCTCGAGCGTCTCGACGTCGGGTCGACGCC
>JBGUDX010000244.1:0-2468 GCA_041821645.1 Acidobacteriota bacterium | reverse complement strand
CCGGGACGCAGCAGCGTCGACGGCGCAAGACCGCCGAGACTGTCCGGCTGGGACAGAGCGCCGAGGCACTCTGTTTTGGTATCCGGGTAAAACGCGTACGCCGGGTCCGACAGCAGGGCCTTTCCATTGATCGCACTGTTGGCGGTCGAAGCCCCCCGGACGATCAGCGACGCGAGCGCCGAGAGCGAGCTCGGGGTGGTCAGGGCCGGCAGAAGCATCGCCTGATCCGCCATGTGGGATGCAGGTGCCCAGGCAATGGTGCCCCGGGGCTTCAGGTCCGGAACCCACTTCTTGGCGAGTCCGGCCGCAAACAGCGCGGCGTGGCCGCCTTGGGAGTGTCCGGCGATCGCGAACTTCTTGCTGACCAGGCCCTTCTTGTAATCGCGGGCTGCCCTGACGATGTCGAGGACACTTCGGCCCTCAGCCTTGCCGATCAGGAACGGATGGATTCCTCGAGTGCCGAGGCCCTCGTAGTCGGTCCGGAGTACCGCATAGCCCTCTTCGAGCAGCGTGTTCAGTCCCGGATCGACGTAGACGATGTAATCGTTCGCCGGGCCGTTCGGAGTATTTCGCGAAGGAGCACAAATATCGGCGATGCCGGTCGTTCCGTGCGCGTAGGTGACGACTGGCCACCCGCCCTTGGGAGTCTTGCCTTTGGGAATTGCCATCGAACCGGTTACGGCCACCTTCTTGCCGGTAATCGACTTCGAGGAATAAGCGATCACCTTGTTCACCCTGGCCGATGAGAGTCGGACGCCTTTTTGCGCCTTCTTCTGCCAGATCAACGTGCCGTGCTTCTTGCTGATCTTCTTGTTTGACGGGAAGTAGAACTTGTTTCCGGTCGGGCCTTTGGTGGGCTTCTTGCCGGCTTCAGCGGTGGCCGAGAAGCCAATCGGCGAGCATCGAAGCTAGGATTACGAAGGCGGCCAGGGTGCGAAGGCGAGGCGGTTGGAGCGTCAAAGCATTCAAGTCTTATCTCTCTTCCGGAAGGTTTTGCGAAAGCCGATGGACACAATATTCACTTGTCACACAAAGTGATAACCCTCACAATAGGCACAAGTTGCGAAGTCCGGCGCCGAGGCGGGCCCTCAGAGGCCGTCGGCGGCCGCGGGAGGGCTCAACCGGCGGCCGACGGCTGTCCCTGGTCGGGAGACCGGTAAGAACGCGCCGCCGGAAGCAGCGCCGCGATCGGGCTGATTTGGTGAGCGGGGCCGGGGAGGGGCGGGAATGTGGCGGTTGACAGATCCACGGATGCATCAGATGATGGAAGGGCAGGTCAGCCTGACATCCATCGACCGCATCTGTTCGAACCGTCGTCCAGAGCGCCGAAGAGCGAACAAAGAGGAGAACCCCCGAATGCCCGAGGTGACGAGTTACGAGCCCGGAACTCCCTCCTGGATCGATG
Source organism: Acidobacteriota bacterium (assembly GCA_041821645.1). Taxonomy (GTDB): domain Bacteria; phylum Actinomycetota; class Thermoleophilia; order Solirubrobacterales; family 70-9; genus 67-14. The sequence goes on along the minus strand of JBGUDX010000244.1, from coordinate 1,063 downwards.
TTGCGTCTCCGGACGTCGATGCGGCCGTAGCCTTTTACGAAGGACTGTTCGGCTGGCAGACCTCCGAGGCCGGCGACCCGGAGGAGACCGGCGGCTACCGGATGTTCAGCCAGGGCGGAAAGGCGGTCGCCGGGATCGGTCCGATCCAGAACGAGGGGCAGCCACCGGTCTGGACGACCTACGTCACGGTCGACGACGCCGACGCCACCGCCGAAAAGGTGAAGGCGGCCGGCGGTTCGATCGTGATCGAGCCGATGGACGTTCTGACGGCAGGCAGGATGGCGATCTTCAGTGACCCGGGCGGAGCGGTGTTCGCCGTCTGGCAGCCCCGGGACCACATCGGGTCCGAACTGGTCAATGAGCCGTTCTCGCTGGCCTGGAACGAACTGAGGACCCGCGACCCGGAAGCGGCGAAAGCGTTCTACGCGGAGGTCTTTGGCTGGGGCGCCATGGACTTCTCGCTGATGGACGGCTACACGATCTGGACGATCGGGGGCAGCGGGCCGGAGAACGGCAAGGGTGGCATGGTCGACATGGCCACGATCGAGATGCCGGATGAAGTCCCGCCTCACTGGGACGTGAACATCGCGGTTGACGACGCCGATGCCACGGCGGCGAGGTGCGCGGAACTCGGCGGCTCGGTGACTGTGCCCCCGATGGACATCCCGGTCGGCCGCATGGCCGGCCTCCAGGACCCGAGTGGGGCGACCTTCACCGCGATCAAGCTGGTCCCACCGGAAGACCGGCCGCCGGCCCAGTGAACGGGCCGGATCACGGAGTCGGGCGCCGGGCCATATCCTCCGGGGACCGTTGAACCAACCTGAAGAGTGGAGCGCCAGATGAACCGCACGTTCGTGATCGGTGTCGGAATGACCAAATTCGACAAGCCCGGGACCCGGGAGGGCGACTATCCCGACTGGGCCAGAGAGGCCGGGGAGAAAGCGATCTCCGACGCCGGCATCTCCTACGAAGTCGTTGAACAGGCGTTCGCCGCCTACTGCTACGGCGATTCGACCGCCGGGCAGCGGGCGGTCTACGAGCTCGGACTGACCGGAATCCCGGT
>JBGUDX010000243.1:0-2479 GCA_041821645.1 Acidobacteriota bacterium | reverse complement strand
TCCGTCGCTCGGGCACGCCTCGCAAGCTGCGGGGCTTTTTTATGGCCCGGAGCCGGTTTCGGCTTCCCGGCCGACGTACCGATCCTTCCGGAAACTTCGAACACCCAGAGAGAAAATGGCTCGCTCCTTCCCCCTAGATAAGACTCGCAACATCGGGATCATGGCTCACATCGACGCCGGCAAGACGACGACGACCGAGCGCATCCTCTATTACACCGGCCGCACCCACAAGATCGGTGAGGTCCACGAGGGCGCCGCGACCATGGACTGGATGGAGCAGGAGCAGGAGCGGGGCATCACGATCACCTCGGCGGCCACGGCCTGTGAGTGGCTCGGACACCGGATCAACATCATCGACACCCCCGGCCACGTCGATTTCACGGTCGAAGTCGAGCGTTCGCTGCGCGTGCTCGATGGCGCGATCGCGGTATTCGACTCGGTCGCCGGCGTCGAGCCCCAGTCCGAGACGGTCTGGCGCCAGGCCGACAAGTACGCGGTCCCCCGGATCGCCTACATCAACAAGATGGACCGCACCGGCGCCGACTTCTACATGTCGGTCCGCACGATCAAGGAGCGACTCGGCGCCAACGCCGTGCCGATCCAGCTGCCGATCGGTGCCGAGGGCGATTTCGAAGGCATCATCGACCTGGTCACGATGAAGGCCACCGTTTACAAGGACGATCTCGGCGAAGAGATCGACGTGATCGACATCCCGGAAGACATGAAGGAGCAGGCCGACGAGTATCGCGCCGCCCTGATCGAGGCCTGTGCCGACCACGACGACGAGCTGATGGAGCTCTACCTCGCCGAAGAGGAGATCTCCGAAGCGCAGATGATGCAGGCGCTAAAGGAAGCCACCCTGGCGATCACGGTGACCCCGGTCCTCTGCGGGTCATCGTTCAAGAACAAGGGGGTGCAGCCGCTGCTCGACAACATCGTCGCGCTGCTGCCCTCGCCGCTCGAGGTTCCCCCGGTGGAGGGCATGCTGCCGTTGGCCAAGGGGGCCGAAGAGCGCGAGCACGGCACCCGTTCGGCCGACGACAGCGGTCCGTTTTCCGCGCTGGCCTTCAAGGTGATGTCCGACCCGTACGTCGGCAAGCTGACCTACTTCCGGGTGTACTCGGGCACGCTGGAAGCCGGCGGCCGGGTGCTCAACGTGACCACCGGCAAGACCGAGCGCATCGGGCGCCTGCTGATGATGCATGCCAACTCGCGTGAGGAGATCGAGCGGGTCTACTCCGGTGACATCTGCGCCGGGGTCGGCCTCAAGCAGACCGGTACCGGCGACACCCTCTCGGCGTCGGACGCACCGATCGAGCTCGAGAGCATGGATTTCCCCGACACCGTGATCGCGGTCGCGATCGAGCCCAGGACCAAGTCCGACCAGGAGAAGCTCGGCACCGCGCTGCAGCGCCTCGCCGAAGAGGATCCGACCTTCAAGATCGAGTCCGACGAAGAGACCGGCCAGACCTTGATCCACGGCATGGGCGAGCTGCACCTAGAGGTGCTGGTCGATCGCATGATCCGCGAGTTCAACGTCGCGGCCAACGTCGGCAAGCCGCAGGTCGCCTACCGCGAGACGATCCGCAAGCGGGTTGCCAAGGTCAACGCCAAGTTTGCCCGTCAGACCGGCGGCCGTGGCCAGTACGGCCACGCGGTCATCAACATCGAGCCTGCCCCGAACGAAGGCTTCATATTTGACAACAAGATCAAGGGCGGGGTCATCCCGACCGAGTACATCCCGGCCGTCCGGCAGGGAATCACCGAGGCGCTCGAAAACGGCGTCAAGGCCGGCTACCCTCTGGTCGATGTCAAGGTCGAACTGATCGACGGTTCCTACCACGACGTCGACTCGTCGGAGATGGCGTTCAAGATCGCCGGATCGATGGCACTTCAGGAAGGCGCCCGCAGGGCCAGCCCGGCCCTTCTCGAGCCGATCATGTCGGTCGAGGTGATCACGCCGGAGGACTACCTCGGTGATGTGATCGGTGACCTCTCGCGCCGCCGCGGCAAGGTTCAGGGCCAGGAGCAGCGCGGAAACGCGCTAGTCGTCCAGGCCTATGTTCCGCTCAGCGAGATGTTCGGCTACGCGACCGACCTCAGGTCTTCGACCCAGGGCCGGGCCGCCTACACGATGCAGTTCGAGCGCTACGAAGAGGTGCCGTCGAGCATCGCCGAGGAGATCGCCGAGAGTCGATCCGGCACCGGTGCGGGAGTGGCCTGACGGGTCGGGCAACCCCGATCAGTCCAAATGGCTATATTTCTCAAGTTCGCCCGGTTGCGGGTAAGCCAACCGAGCCGACCAACAAGCTTTAGCAGTCGAATCAGACGAAAAACCAAAGAGACCACAGAGAAGAACAGAGAAAGGTTTAAGGAGAGCGATGTCCAAGGAGAAGTTCGAGCGCGATAAGCCGCACGTAAACGTCGGAACCATCGGTCACGTCGACCATGGCAAGACCACGTTGACGGCTGCGATCAC
>JBGUDX010000242.1:0-2504 GCA_041821645.1 Acidobacteriota bacterium | reverse complement strand
ACCGCGTTGGAGGCTTGGGATGGTCTGGAGGAGATTAGACTTCTGGACAAACGTCAACTCCGAGACTTGTTTCCCGATGGTCAATTGTTCGCTGAAAGAGTTGGTCCTGCTGTGAAGTCTTGGAGTGCAGTTCGCCGAAGTCGAGAGTGATGGGGAGGGATACGGCGGCAAGTCCTGTTTCCGCCGCTCTGGCCCTAGTCCGCTTTCGACGGCACCTGAGTCCAGCAGTAAGACTGCTGGACAAAGGAGAAGCACATGTCGAGAAAACAGAACCGCTACCCCGATCAGTTCAACCGCGAAGCGGTTGAACTGGTCCGCATTTCCGGCCGGCCGGTCAGCCGGGTCGCCGACGAACTGGGAGTCTGATGAAGGGACCCCGATAGTCGGTCCACCCCGAGTGAGAGTCACGGGGTTGGTGTAGATGTAGTTGTACCGCTTCGCCGCCATATGGCGGCGGATTCATCGGCGCTCAGCATGCCGAGCGCCGAGTGAGGATGGTTCTTGTTGTGATCGATCCGCCAGTCCTCGGCGAGGATCTGGGCTTCGGTCAGGTTGAAGAAGACCTCCTGGTTTAGGAACTCGTCGCGGAGCCGACCGTTCAGGGATTCGATGTAGGGGTTCTCCCAGGGCGAGCCCGGCTCGATGAAGGTCGGGCCGGCTCCGGAGAACCTGCACCAGTCGGCCAGGGCATGCGAGGTCAGCTCCGGGCCGTTGTCCATACGGATGAAGGTCGGAGCTGCGCCCCTGGCTTCGACCAGCTCCTCGAGCACCTCAACGGTCATATCCGCGGTGATCGAGCGCCTGACCTCGGTCGCCAGGACCTCCCGCGTGAACTCGTCGACGATGTTCAGGAACCGGAGGCTCCTGCCGTCGGCGGTCTGATCGTCTTGGAAATCGAGCGCCCAGACGTGATCGGGGTACTTAGCCCGGAGCCTCTTCGAGTCGGTGACCGAACTGCCGGCCCTGCTCCTCTTCTTGGCTTTGTGACTCACCCTCAGTCCTTCTTGGCGCCATATTCTCTGGACGCGCTTGCGGTTGACCTTGAAGCCGTTCTTCTTGGCGATCGCATGGGCCCTCCGGTAGCCGAAACGGGGCCGCTTTCTGGCGAACTCGACCAGCCAGGCCCTGAGCTCTGCTTCCTCGTCGGTGACCCTGGGCTTCCTTCTCTGAGTCGAGCGGTGCTGCCCGACGATTTGGCATGCCCGGCGCTCGGAGATACCAAGGCGGTCGATCAGGTGATCGACCGCCTCGCGCCTCCGGGCCGGGCTTAGAATTTTCCTTGGCGATTTCCTTCAGGGCCTGGTTTTCGAGCTGCTGGTCGGCGACGATCGTCTTCAGCCGGCGGTTTTCTTTCTCCAACTCCTTAAGGCGCTTGGCGTCGTCGGCCTTCATTCCGCCGTACTGATTTCGCCAGCGGTGGAAGGTCTGTTCGGAGATCTCCAGGTGCCTGGCTACCTCGGAGGTCGGCTTTCCTTCGGCAAGCAGGCGATCAGCTTCGCGGAGCTTTCTGGTGATCTGTTCGGGGGTGTGGCGTCGTCTCTTCACTTGCGGAGTTCCTTTCGTACCCATTCTCATGGGCATTCTGAACTCTCACAAGGGGTGGCCCCAACTCAGGGGGCACGTCATCTCCATTGGAACTCCCCCGAGCACGCGTTACTTCGTACTGATCCCCAAGGCCAAAATCGGTAGTCGCCCCAGTCAGTCGAACACGTTCTCATCGACGAACTCCGCATCCAGGGGCCACCTGCGCCGCAATCTGGCCTCAGCAGACATCGAGACTGGGGCATAGCCGGGAAAGAGGGATTGCAAAGCCCAGTCCCTCGGCATCGATGCTGACCGCCTTGAAGGTCGCGACTCCGATGACCTCGCCCCGCTTGTTGACCACGGGTCCGCCGCTGCTCCCGGGGTTCACAGCGGCGCTGAACTGAAGCCACTCTTTCCCGTCGATCTCTCTGTCTCCATCCTGAGGCGCCTGTTCTCCTTGCGAAGGGCCTTCAGCTCTACGCGCTCGTCTTCGGCGAGCTTGCTTTCGGTGCCACCCCGGGCGGCCTCATCGGCGGCGATCCAGTTTCTGAGGGTTTGGTCGGCTACGCCGATCTCTTCGGCTATCTGGCGGATCGGGCGGTCGGTGATCTTGACCAGTTCAACCGCTTCGCGCTTGAACTGGTCGGGGTACGGCTTGGGTGCTTTCGGCATGTTCGACTCCTTTGTTCAGGAGTCTTACGACCCCTGGGTTCAGGCGTCGTCGAAAGCGGGGGAGTTCCAGTCGAGCAGCATATGCGCCCCCTTGGACGGGCGCTGGTGATGGCCCCGGACGATGATCTCGGCACTGCCGCGATGGATCTCTCCCAGGACGACCTGGGCCGCGCACTTGTGGTCGAGGACGGTCGCCTGGCCGGGCTGCTCTCCAATACCGACGTATCGAGGCTGATCGAACTCAGGAGCCGCGGCATGGGAGCCTCTCCGGCCGGCGGCTCGTCGTGAGGCCCGTGAGCACCGTCGGG
>JBGUDX010000241.1:0-2508 GCA_041821645.1 Acidobacteriota bacterium | reverse complement strand
GGGACGGCAACGGCCTCAAGGGCGAGGACCGTCGTTCGTTCGGTGCCCGGACGGACCCTCAACTGGCCGACGGGTTCCCCAAGCCGATCGGCACCGAGATCAGCGCCGCACCGTCTTGGGTCGATCTCAACGGCAAGCGCCGGCTCGAGTTGGTCTACGGCACCTACGACGGCGTGGTCAGCGCGCTCGACCCCGACGGAAAGCAGATCAAAGGCTTCCCGGTGAAGACCCGCCAGATGCGTTACGTCGATCCGGACGCCCCGCAGAATTTCGACTCGCCCGCCTACAGGAACGTCCGGGCTCTGCGCGAGGCACGGGATCCGGTCAGCGGTATCGCGGTCGGCGATCTCAGAGGCAACGGCGGTCAGATCATCGTCGCCTCGACCGCGAGCGGCTGGGTCTACGCGTGGAACGGCTCCGGCAATCCGCTGTCGGGCTTCCCGGTCCGGCCCGACCCGTCCTACGCGACCCTGCCGGTACCGACTCCGATGGAATCCGACGATGGCGCCCGCAGCCCGGTGCGCGGCAACTGGTCCGCCCCGGCGCTCGGAGATCTGACCGGCAACGGCAAGCTGAGCATCCTGATGTCGTCGTTCGACGGGCACGTCTACGCCTGGCGACCCGACGGCAAGCCGGCTCCCGGCTGGCCGGTCAAGGTGACCCTGCCGAAATCGATCAGGGAGACGATCCCGCCGGACAAGCTGATCCGCGATCCCAAGCTGATGGTCACCCCCGCGGTGGGTGACCTGCTCGGCACCGGAACCGACCAGGTTTTCCTTCCGGGGTTCGAGTGCGACGAGCAGGGAAACCGGACCTTCGCCTATGGCATCCACGCCGACGGCAACAACCACGCCGGCGGCGCGTTCATGTCGGGCTGGCCAGCGCCTATGAGCAGCACCGGTGGCTGCTATTCGGAATCGATCGACTTCGTCCAGGGCGGAGGTAACTCGCCCTCGATCGCCGACTTCGACGGCTCCGGCCGGCTTCAGGTGGCTCTGGCTCCGGTCGCCGGGTTTCCGGTGGTGCTGAATGCCGACGGTTCGACCGAAAAGGTGCTCGCCGGGAGCTGCGGGACACCGACCTGCGGCGGAATCCCGCCCTACTACGGTGCCGACCCGATCACCGTCGGAGTGACCAGCCAGGGTGCGGCCGGCGATCTGAGCGGCAACGGCAGGCCGGACTACATGCAGTCGGTCACCGGTGCGCTGACGATCAGCTCGGCCCTGGGCACCGCCGGACAGGCGGCCCTGGTCCACACCTTCGACCAGGCCTGGGACGTCGAAGGTGGCACTACCCTGCCGAACTTCCCGGTAGATCAGGATGGATTCCCCTTCTTCACTTCGCCGCTGGTGGCGAGCCTCGGCGATGACGGCGACCGGTCGATGGTGGCCGCAAACGACTCGTACTGGATCCACGCCCGGGACGCCGAAGGAGAAGAAGCTCCCGGCTTTCCCAAGTGGACCGGTCAGTGGACCTCGTTCGGAGGAGTGGTCGGGGATCCCGAGCTGAACGGGCGACAGCGGCTCGCTTTCGGGACCCGCGAGGGCTACCTGTTCGTCTGGGAGGTGGGCGGCAGGCCCGCCGAGAACGACCAGTGGTGGAGCTTCCGCCACGACGAGCACAATTCAGGCCGCTACGGCAACGACACCCGCCCCCCGGCCGGAGTGGAGGTCAAGGTCAAACGCAAGAGAAAGCGGGCGAAGCTGACCTGGCGGGCGCCCGGAGACAACGGTGTCAGCAACGGCCGGGCCGTCGCGTACCAGATCTACCGCTCGAAGAAGCCGATCAACCTGGGCAGGCTGAACGAGGCATCGCGGGTGAAGGCGCCGAAGCCGGCCAAGGCCGACCGCAAGCAGTCGATCGGGCTGAAGGTCGCAAAGAAGAAGAAGCTTCACCTGGCGGTCCGCTCACGCGATGCAGCCGGAAACTGGTCCGCCCTCACCCGGTTCAAGGTCGGCAAGTACCGGAAGTCGACCGGGCAGAAGATCAAGGCCTGCAAGAAGACGTACCGCAGGCAGCAGAAGCGCCACCGCGGAAACCGGAAGGCGCTCAAGCGGGACCGCAAGCAGAAGAAGAACTGCATCCGCAACGCCAGGAAGGCCGGCAAGCAGAGCGGCCAAGGCAGACAGAGCGGTTAGATCGAAAGGTCCCGGCCGCCGGCAGGGACCTGCCCCGCTCCGCCATCCCCCGGGCCTGGCAACCCCCGGTTCCGCCACCACCCGGTTCCGCCATCACCCGGTTCCTCCATCACCCGGTTCTGGCAACTATTTGCACCCTGTGCGGGTCCAAATCCTTGCCAGAACGGCGCCTTCGAGGCCGTTGCTTTCGAGTACGTGGTTGAGGGCGAACCGAGCCGGGTGTTGAGAGCGGCCCGGCCCGCCCGGCTTGGTCAGACGCGGCCGGAGGCGAGCAGGCGGCGCAGGAAACGGCGGGTCTCCGGCTGCTGGGGGTCATCGAGGACCTTTGCCGGCGTGTCGCGCTCGATGATCCTGCCTTCGTCGAGAAAGG
>JBGUDX010000240.1:0-2516 GCA_041821645.1 Acidobacteriota bacterium | reverse complement strand
CTGCTCCTCGGCGTGACGCACGTTTACCCCGAGCCTCACATGCAGCTCGACCGTCTCGTCAAACGAGGCCGAAGCGGTCTCCTTGATCAGGTTGATCGCCTCGGCCGGCGGGTATACGTGGTCGCTCTGGACCTTGCCGAACTGCTGGCGGAATCGCTTGCCGTGTGCCATGACTATTTGACCTCCACGCCCATCGAGCGGGCGGTGCCCGCGATGATCTTTGAGGCCGCATCGAGATCGTTGGCGTTCAGATCGGGCATCTTGCGCTCGGCGATCTGGCGGATCTGATCCTGGGTGATGGTGGCGACCTTGTCTACATGGGGCTCACCGGACCCCTTCTTGATGTTGCAGGCTTCCTTGATCAGCACGGCCGCCGGCGGCGTCTTGGTGATGAAGGTGAAGCTGCGGTCTTCGTAAACGGTTATCTCGACCGGGATGATCGTGCCGGAGTCCTGCTGGGTCTGGGCGTTGAACGCCTTGCAGAAGTCCATGATGTTGACCCCGTGCTGGCCCAGCGCGGGACCGACCGGCGGTGCCGGGTTGGCCGAGCCGGCCGGAATCTGGAGCTTGATCAGGGTGAGTACTTTTTTAGCCATGAGCCTTGAGTGCCTTCGAGGTATTGGGGGTTAGAGCTTCTTGACCTGTTCGTAGCCGACCTCTGACGGGGTCTCGCGGCCAAAAATCGATACCAGGACCTTGAGCTTGTTCTGGTCTTCGTTGATCTCGGCGATCTCGCCGGAAAAGTCTGACAGCGGCCCGCTGATGATCTTGACCGTCTCGCCGATCTCGAACTGGGCCTGGGTGCGCGGCCGCTCGGCGGTCTCGCGATGGAGCAGGCGGTCGATCTCGGTCTTGGTCAGCGGCACCGGGGTGTCACGCTGGCCGACGAACCCGGTCACGCCGGGGGTCTCCTTGACCAGCCGCCAGGAGTTCTCGGTCATGTCGAGGTTGACCAGCACGTAGCCGGGCATGGTCCTTTTCTCGACCTGGATCTTCTGGCCGTCCTTGATCTCGGAGACCTGCTCGGTCGGGACCAGGACCTTGCGCACCCGGTGGCCCTGGCCCATGGTCTGGACCCGGTGCTCGAGGTTGTGCTTGACCTTGTTCTCGTGGCCTGAATATGTGTTGATGACGTACCAGCGATACATAAGTTCCTTTGCGGCTTTCCGGATTTCTCTAGAGGATTCTCTGGACGAGCCAGTTGACGATCAGATCCAGCACACCGAGATAGACGGCGGCGACGAACACAAAAACGATGGTCACCGCGGTCGCCTGCATCAGAGTATCCCGGTCGGGCCACTGGACCCGCTTCAGCTCGGCCCACGATGAGGCGAGGAAGGCGAACACGCCGGTGCGCTTGCGCCCGGTCTTCGCCTGCGTCTGACGCTTGGCCAGCTGCTGCTCTTCGTGCTTTTTCTGTTCGGCCTTGGCCGCCTTTTGTTCCTGCTTGGCTTTTCTCTTTTCCTCTTTCGAACTCAGCCCGCCCCGGTGGGGGGCGTCGGGGGTCTCGAGATCCTCTTCCGGGGCGCCGGCGGCGATGCCGGCCTCGACCGCCTCGATCTCGGCGATATCGCCGGACTTCGGGACCTGGGTGTCGTGCTGGGCCTCGGACTCCCCGGCCTGCTCCTTGGCCCGTTCCGCGGCCTCACGCGCCCGGCGCTCGGCCTTGCGCTGTGCCCGGGATTTGGCCACTAGCGCGTTTCCTTGTGCGGCTGGTGCTTCTCGCACCAGCGGCAGTACTTGCGCATCTCAATCCGGTCCGGCGTATTACGCTTGGACTTGTTGGTTTGGTAGTTACGACGCTTGCATGATTCACAGGCAAGTGTCACCGCGATGCGGACATCTCCGCGAGCCATATTTCCTCACTGATGCTTGCAGGTACCTGACAAAAAAATAAACCCCGGCCGAGGCGCGAAGCGACCGCATAGCCTACCGATCTTTTCCCGACTGTGACGGGCGATCGAGTCGATGCCGGGCCGGCCTCAACCGCCGGTCGTCCCAGCCGTGTTGCCGCCCCGGAGGATCCGCGGTCCCCGGCTACCGTAGCGCTTCGGCCCAGTCGAGCCGCTGGCCGCAGAGCTCCCGGGCCCGTTCGGCCGGCAGCTCGATCAGCTCGCCCTCCGGAGGCGACGGGCTGAGGATCACCGGGCCGAGACCGAACGGGTAGCCCCCGGATCCCGGGCGCAGCGGTCCTCCCCGCTCGTAGGTCAGGGCCACCTGCTTGGACCCGGGCTCGAGGTCGAGCTCGCTCAGTTCGATGTACTGGGAGTTGTTGTTCAGCCGGTTACGGGCCGAACCGGCCGAGACGCCGCCGATCTCGACCCCGACCCGGCCCCGGACGGAGCCGCCGACGTAGACGGTGTAGCGGCCGGCTGCCAGGATCTCGACCGTGCCGGTCGCGCTGCCGTCGCTGAGCGGGGTCAGCGTTCCGGCCTTCGGGTCGCTGACCCAGTCGTCGGGAAAGCTCTCCAGGGTCGCGACCGCGTTCGGGGAGCGGGTCGCGGCGACGACCGTTC
>JBGUDX010000239.1:0-2555 GCA_041821645.1 Acidobacteriota bacterium | reverse complement strand
GCCGCGGTATTCGCGCTGATTGCATTCAATCCGGCGCCGCCGGCGGTCGATGCGCTGGTCTACCTCGCGGTCCTGGCCACGGTGATCAGCGGCTTCGACTATTTCTTCGGGCTGCGCCGCCGGTTCGCCGAGCAGCAGTCGAAGAAGTCCGGCTCGCCCGACGGCGACTCGGCCGCCTGAGCCGGCATTCCGGCCGCCGGAGCCGGCCACCCACCGGGGCCGGACTCGGTCCGGGCCCGACTCTGGCTCAGCCGGTCTTTTCGAGCCACTCCCGCATCGAAACGTGCGGGAAGGAATGCTCGTCGCCCGAGAGTTCGGCTCGAAGCTCACTGATCAGGCCGTGTCGTTCGGCGACCACGTTGTGCCGGTGGATCGTCTCCAGGTTCTCCTGGCGGGCCATGACGAACGCATCGGCCGGCAGTGAGGGATACCTGTCCAGGACCTGGCGGAGCGTCTCCCGCACACAGTCCTCGACGAACCGGGGCTGGTCGTGGGCCTTGGTCACGACGGCCAGTTCGTCGGGCCGCTTCATCAGCTCGTAGATCTCCGAGCTCATCGAGCTCTCGACCAGCCTCAGCATGTCGCGCGCATCGAGATCGGTGCCCGATCCCTCGGCGCAGCCGATGTAGAGGGTGCCTATGCCGCGCTGATTGTGGGTGGCGATGGGCACCGCGTCGATGATCTCCTCTATCTGCCCGGGGCTGTAGCCGCGATCGGCCAGATTGCCACGCGCAAGGTCGGCGACCATCTCCTGGGCACAGGGGCAGGCGGTCATCCCCTGGGCCTGGACCCCGGTGACGGTCCGGGTCGTGCCGGCCGAAGCCACCGCGGTACCGAGCAGGGTGTAGATCTCCTGGTTCTCGATCCCGGAAACGGGGGCCGGCACCGATTCCGGATAGCGGGCGGTGACCGAGACCTCGGCCCGGATTCCCCGCTGCTTTTCGCGGACCAGCCCGGCGATCCGGGCGGCAAGCTGCTCTGCCCGCATCGAGCCGTTGGTCGTGACCTCGTCAACCGCTTCCGCCACGTTCTCCTCGAAGCGGGACATGTGGACCCCGGCCTGGTCGGGTCCGAGATCGACGTAGCACTCGAGTTCGGCGTGGTAGTGGCCGTCCTCACCGATCCGCAGGACCTTCTCGACCCCGGTAACGCCGACCCGTGACAGGCTGACCCGGGTGGCGGGCGCCGACGCCTGTACGTCCGTGCCGTTCGCGGTTATGGCTGCGTCTGGGTTCAAGATCTCGTCGGTCGGGGTAAGAACCTGAATGAAGGGTAGCCGGGTGAGTCGGCCGGCACCATCCGGGGGGATCGGCCCGGAGCGGGCGGGTGGTCCACCCAATACCGCGGTGTCCCTATAATCCCGTCCCTGGGACATCGCAAGGATGAACACCAATTGCCCAGGCACGGGGGTCGGGATGGAGTTGGACAGTGAAGAACTACGGGTACTTGTCTCGACGGGGCGGGAGCGCGGGTATCTGACATCGGAATCGATCGCCGAGGCGGTTGCCGACCTCGATGTGACCAGGAATCAGGTCGAGGAGTTCCACGCCCACCTGACCGAACTCGGTATCGAGGTCATCACCAAGAGTGACGCCGGCGCCAGGGGCGCCGCTCCCGCATCGGGAGACGCGACGGCCGGGGCGGCGGAGAGCACCGCTGCGCCGGAAGAAGTCGCGCCCAACCCCATTTCGGCCGCCTCGAGAAATTCCGAGCCGGAGGCCACGCTCGATTCGCTACGCCTCTACCTGCGCTCGATCGGTCAGGTCGGCCTGCTCAACGCGAGCCAGGAAGTCGAGCTGGCCAAGCGCATCGAACGAGGCGACATGGAGGCCAAGCGCCAGATGGTCGAGGCCAATCTGCGGCTGGTCGTCTCGATATCCAAGAGCTACCTCGGCCGCGGCCTCAGTTTTCTCGACCTGATCCAGGAAGGCTCACTCGGCCTGATCCGGGCGGTCGAGAAGTTCGACTACCGCCGCGGCTACAAGTTCTCGACCTATGCGACCTGGTGGATCCGGCAGGCGGTTACCCGAGCCGTGGCCGACAAGTCCCGCTCGATCCGGATTCCGGTCCACATGGTCGAGAAGCTGAACCGGGTCCACTTCGTCGAGCGCCAGCTGGTCCAGGATCTCGGCCGCGAGCCCGAGGGCCAGGAGATTGCCGACGAGCTCGGCTGGACGCTCCAGGAGGTCCGCAACGTCTGGCGCGTCTCCCAGACCCCGATCTCGCTCGAAAAGCCGGTCGGCGACGGCGAGGAGACCGAGTTGGTCGATCTGGTCCGCGACGAGAACGCGATGGAGCCGTTCGACGAAGCCTCACTCAACCTGCGTAGAGAAGGCGTGAAGCGCGTGCTCGATTCACTGCCCGAGCGCGAGCGGGAGGTCCTGGTCATGCGGTACGGGCTCAACGGCTTCAACCCGAAGACCCTGGAGGAATGCGGCGAGGAGTTCGGAGTTACCCGCGAGCGGGTCCGCCAGATCGAGACCAGCACCCTGCGCAAGATCAAGTCCCTGCCGGAAGCGCAGGGCCTGCGCGAAGTCTCCTAGCGCCCGGGGCCG
>JBGUDX010000238.1:0-2581 GCA_041821645.1 Acidobacteriota bacterium | reverse complement strand
CTTGGGGCGCAAACTCGGCCCGGTGGTCACCGCGGTCAGTCAGGACGGCCGATCCCAGGCCCGCAACCGCGACCTGGCCCTCGAGCGGCTCGAGCACAAACTCTCCGACGCGCTCGCAATTCCCAAGCGCCGCCGCCCGACCAAGCCGACCCGCTCCTCGAAGAACCGGAGACTGGAGCAGAAGAAGAAGCGCTCCCAGACCAAGCGTTACCGCCGCCGCCCGGACAGCATCGAGGAGTGAGCCGGCCGGATCACCGTCTCCGGCCGGTGTCAGAATCGCAAGCCCGACACCGACCCTCCCAGAGATGCCCAAGAGCCCCAAAGACAGACCGATCCGCATCCTCCACACCGCCGACTGGCACCTCGGCCGGGAGTTCCACGGCGCCGACCTGACCGAGGCCCACCAGCACTTCTTCGACTGGCTGGCCGGCCAGATCGAAGAGCGCCAGGTCGACGTCGTGATCATGGCCGGGGACATCTTCGACCGCGCCCTGCCCCCGGCCGCGTCGGTCGAGTTGCTGAACGATCAGCTGGCCCGGCTGTCGGATCTTTGCGAGGTCGCCCTGATAGCCGGCAACCACGACTCGATGAAGAGGCTCAGCCACGGGCCGCTCCTGAAGGCCGGCATCCATCTCGCTTCCGACACGACCGGCATCGGGAATGCGATCGCACTCGACCGCCGCGGCATCGAGCTGCTCATCTACCCGATTCCTTACCTCGACCCCGGCCTGGCCGCCCCGGAGATGGGCGTCGAGGAGGCTCGGCACCAGGCGGTTCTCCAGGCCGCCTTCGATCGCTGTCGAGCCGACCTCGCTACGCGCGAGGGCTCGCCACGCTCGGTCGCCGTAGCCCACGCCTTCGTCAGGGGAGCAGAAGAGAGCGAGTCGGAGCGCACCATCTCCATCGGCGACGCTGACCGGGTTCCGCCCTCCCTGCTCGAGGGGTTCGACTACGTCGCGATGGGCCACCTTCACAGGCCCCAGCGGGTAGCAGACGGGATTCAGTACAGCGGCTCGCCGATCCCCCTTTCCTTCTCGGAAGTCGGACCCGGTCTCTCGAAGTCGGTCACCCTCGTCGATCTTCCGGCGACCGGTCCGCCCGCGATTGAGATCGTCGAGGTCCCGCAGCGCCGGGAGTTCGACCGCATCAGCGGAACGCTGGACGAGCTACTTGCCGACGATGCCTACGAGGACCGCAGGGAGCACTGGCTCGAGATAACGCTGACCGACGAGACACGCCCGGACCAGCCGATGGAACGCCTGCGGAGCAAGTTCGAGCAGATCATGAGCCTCCGGTTCGAGTCCCCGATCTCGACCAGCGAAGAGCGGGACGCGGAAGAGCTGACCGGCCTCGCCCAGGCGGATCCGGTCGAGCTGGCCGGCCGTTTCCTGGGGGAGGTGCGCAGCCAGGGTCCTGACCAAGCCGAGACGGCGCTGCTCGAGGAAGCCGTGAAGTCGAAGGCTGCCGAGGAGGTCGCGGGGTGAGAATCCACGAACTCGAGATCACCGGCCTCGGTCCGTATGCCGGAACCGAGAAGATCGAGTTCGACGGCCTGAACGAGGCTGGTGTGCTGCTTCTCAGCGGCCCGACCGGCTCCGGCAAGACGACGATCCTCGACGCGGTCTGCTTTGCGATCTACGGCGAGATTCCACGCGCCACCAAAGGGAGCGAAATCGTGAGCCACCACCGCAGCCTGGAAACCGTTCCGGAGGCAGTCCTCGATTTCACCGTCGCCGGCTCCCGGCTCAGGGTCACGCGCCGCCCCGAGTACGTACGAGCGAACATGCGGAACCCCGGCGAATTAACCGAACAGAAGCAGTTCGTGCGGCTCGAGAGGTTCCGGGACGGATCCTGGGAGGAGGACTCCACCGGCTGGACCGAAGCCAACGGGCGCCTGCGTGATCTGGTCGGCATGAACGCCGATCAGTTCCACCAGCTCGTGCTGCTGCCGCAGGGCAAGTTCGCACGCTTCCTCGAGGCGGGAGCCTCGGACAGAAAGGACCTCCTCGAGACGCTGTTCCCGGGCAACGACCTGACCTATGTCGAGGACTGGCTCAAGGATCGAGCCCGCAAAGATGCCGAGGTCAGGAACGAGATGCTCAAGCAGATCTCCGACCGGCTCGAGCAGGCGCGTCCCAACTTCGACGCCCTGACCGCAGAGCTGGAAGAAGATGCGGAGGCTCTGCCCGACTTCCCGGCCCACGACGAGCCGGCGCCGGTGATCGAGTGGACCGGGGCCGTGTCGGCGAAGCTGAGCAAAATGACGGCCGCGGCCACGAAGGCGAGGAAGAAGAGTCAGAAAGCCTGGGCCGATTCGGATCAGTCACTTACCGCCGCAATCAAGAAACGGGATCAGGTCAGGCAGAGGGGGGAAGCCGAAGACCGTGTGAAGGCACTCGAAGCGAAGGCCGACTGGCGCACGGAACTGGCGTCCCGGATCGATGCTGCCGACCGGGCCGCGACGGCAGCCCCGCTGATTCGCCAGTCCCGCACGCGGGTGCAGGAGGCAGAGTCTCAAGCCGAACGCTCCCGGAAGCTGGCGGCCGAGCTGCGCTCACCCGACTCGGCGGGAACCGACGAG
>JBGUDX010000237.1:0-2588 GCA_041821645.1 Acidobacteriota bacterium | reverse complement strand
GTGATCGCCAGGACCGCTCCCTCGGTCGTTTCGCGGGCCTGGGCGGGGCGCACGATCCGTGGGGTCGAGAGCGAATTCCTCGACGCCCGCGTCGGCCTCGGCGGGGAGCCGGCCCGGAACGGATTCCCTGAGCGAAAGCAGAGCCTGCCCGCCGGGACGTGAACCGCTCGATCCGGGGCGCCGATGACACCAGAACAGACCTCTGACACGGCGGTCATCGCCCTGGGCGGCAACGCCCTGCTGCCGCGCGGCGAGGCGCCCGAGGCCGCGTCCCAGCTGCGGGCGGCGCGCCTGGCCGCCAAAAGGCTCGCTCCGGCCACCGATGACCACCGCCTCGTAGTCACCCACGGCAACGGACCCCAGGTCGGACTGCTGGCGCTGATGGGTGACGCCTATGAAGGAGTCGACCCCTACCCGCTCGACGTTCTCGACGCCGAGAGCGCGGGGCAGATCGGCTACGTGATCGAGCTGGAGCTGGACAACGCGATCTCGAGTTGCGACACGGTCGCGCTGATCACCCGGGTGTTGGTGGACGAGGACGATCCCGCGTTCGCCGAACCGAGCAAGTTCATCGGGCCGGTCTACGACGAGTCCTCGGCCCGAGAGGCCGAGCTCGAGCAAGGCTGGGAATTCAGGCGCGACGGCGACGGCTTCCGGCGAGTGGTCCCTTCCCCCGAGCCGCTCAGAATCGTTCAGCTGCCGGCCATCCGGCGGCTTTCGGAGTCGGGGTTCCTGGTCGTCTGCGCCGGCGGGGGCGGAATCCCGGTGGTCGAGGAGGGCACCGGCCACCGTGGCGTCGAAGCGGTGATCGACAAAGACCTCTGCTCCGCCCGGCTGGCCACCGACCTCGACGCGGAGATACTGATCATGGCGACCGACGTGGATGCGGTC
The DNA here is from genome assembly GCA_041821645.1 of Acidobacteriota bacterium. Classification (GTDB taxonomy): domain Bacteria; phylum Actinomycetota; class Thermoleophilia; order Solirubrobacterales; family 70-9; genus 67-14. Next base: position 1,697 of record JBGUDX010000237.1, on the reverse strand, counting down.
TATCTCGACTGGGCCGGCCAGGACCGGCGGGCGATCGGGAGGATCACACCGTCGGAATTGCGCCGCCATGATTTCCCGGCGGGCTCGATGGGACCCAAGGTCGAGGCCGCCTGCCGCATGGTCGAGCAGACCGGCGGCCGGGCGGCGATCGGATCTCTCGAACAACTCCCGGGGCTGCTCGAAGGAAGCGCCGGTACCCAGGTGGAGCCGGATTCCGGCCCGGCCGGTGACCCCGGCCAGATGAAAGGCGGATGAAGGCCATGACACTCAACGCAGCGTCGGAGGTAGGAAAGCTTCGCCGGGTGATCGTCCACCGGCCCGGCCTCGAACACACCCGGCTCACCCCCGAAAACGCGGCCGAGCTGCTGTTCGAGGACGTGATCTGGGTCAAGCGGGCCGAAGTCGAGCACCAGGCTTTCGTCGAGGCCCTCCGCGGGCGGGAAGTCGAGGTCCTTTACGCCGAGGAATTGCTGGCCGGCGTTCTGCTCATCCCCGAAGCGCGTGACTGGATCGTCGATCAGGCTCTGAGCGAACGGCACGTCGGCGTCCACCTTGCCCGCAACCGCCACGAATGGGCGAGAACGGCCGCCCCGGACGAGGTCGCCGATTTCCTGATCGGCGGCATGACCAAGGAAGACCTCGAGGGCGGGTCCGGACTCAACTATGACGCCAGCATCAGCGGTGAGTTGCTGGTCCCCCCGCTGACCAACTTCATGTTCCAGCGGGATCCCTCGTCCTGGATCTTCGACGGGGTGACCCTGAACCCGATGGCGCGGCGTGCCCGGCGGCCCGAGACGGTACTGATGGAGGCGATCTACCGCCACCATCCGATTTTCACAGGCGAGGATTTCAACCTCTGGTACGGCGGGGTCGAGACCGACTGGGGTCCGGCCACGGTCGAGGGCGGCGACGTGATGCCGCTCGGCAACGGCGTCGTCATGTTCGGCATGAGCGAGCGAACCACACCGCAGGCCGTCGCACTGCTCGCCCGCCGGCTGTTCCAGGCCGGCTCGGCCTCCCGGGTGATCGCGGTGATGCTGCCGCAGACGAGGTCGTTCATGCACCTCGACACCGTCTTCACGATGCTCGACCGTGATGCCGTGACCCTGTTTCCCGACGTGGTCGAAAAGGCCCGGGTCTGGACACTGCGGCCGGGTGACGATCCCGATCTGCCTGTCGCGGAGGAGTTCGACGGCGGTGTCGTCAAGGCGATCGAGGCGGCGCTCGGGATCGACTCGATCCGGGTGATCCCGACCGGAGGCGATCCGTTCGGCACGCTACGCGAGCAGTGGGACGACGGCAACAACGTGGTCTGCGTCGAGCCCGGCGTGGTGATCGCCTACGAGCGCAACGTGAACACCAACGCCCGCCTGCGCAGAGAGGGGATCGAGGTGCTCGAGATCGAGGGCTTCGAGCTCGGTCGTGGCCGCGGCGGCCCGCGCTGCATGACCTGTCCGATCGAGCGCGACCCGGCCTACTGACGCCTGCCCGGCGGCTAGGCTCTTCTCGTGCCGCCCGACTGGCTGGAGACCGTCGCCTGGATTTCACTCGCCGTGGCTTTCGTCTGTGCCGGCGTCATCGTCTGGGACATGTTCGGCAGGGGTTTTCGGCAGCGGATGACCGTGATGGAGGCCGTCTGGCCGATAACCGCCCTGTACATGGGCCCGGTCGGGCTCTGGGCCTACTTCCGCTGGGGC
>JBGUDX010000236.1:0-2590 GCA_041821645.1 Acidobacteriota bacterium | reverse complement strand
GCTGGTCGATGCTCTCGCGTCTGTCGGAGCGGCGCCGTTCCGGATCGTGGTCGAAGCAGAGGCCGCGGACGGCACGGTCCGGTCGCGAACGTGGAGAAGCGCAGATCCGCTCGACGACCGGGCGATCGCCGAGCGGGTTTTTTCCGGCCGCGATCCGGAACAGGGCCCGGACCCCATCAACCATGCCCTCGGGGACCGCGGCCGAGGGGGAGGCGCCCGGATGATCGCGGGCTATCCTCACTCTCAGGACGGCCGGTCTGATCGTGAATTCGAGCGGCGGTTCCAGCTTCACTGCCTCGCCATCGATCCCGGCCGGGACGGTCCGGTCGGAAAGGACCTCGAATACCGGGGTCGACCACTCGCGCCAGGGCCGTTGCGGGAGACGGCCGGCGCTGCCTCTCCCGGTCGCAGACGAAACGACGGTCACACCCAGAACCCCGTCGTCAATCCTCGGCCTGGTGCCCGAACCGACCGCCTGACCCAACCTGTACTTGTTGTTGGAGACCAAGACGGCCGCGCCCTCGGAATGTTCGTTTCCCCCGGGTCCACGCCACCTCATATCGAGTCCCTGCCCGTCAGGCCCCAGTACCTCGGGAACGGTGTCGAAGATCGTCCGGATCTTGGCATCGCGGTAGCCCTCCCGCTGAACTGCTTCAGCGTAGAGACCGAGCGATACGTTGTTCACGAACACGCGGCCGTTCACCTCGGCCAGGTCCACCCTGCGCTCACCGCCGTCAACGAACGCGTCGAGCGCCCCGACAACGTCGTCACGGTCAACTCCGAGATCCAGGGCGAAGTGGTTGCGGGTCCCGGCGGGAATGCAGGCGTAGGGAAGGTCCAGTTCGGCGGCGACGGCCGCGACCACCGCCTGCGAACCGTCTCCTCCCGCCATCGCCAGACCGTCCGCTCCGCCGGCAACCGCGTCGCGCACGAGCTCCGTCAGGTCGGTTCCGAGCTCCAGCTCGATGGCCTCGATGCCACGCGAGCGCGCTTCGGAGGCGACCGAGAATCGCTCGGCCTTGCCGCCGCCGGATTTTGGATTGAAGAACAGCACCGGGTGTTTCGGGGCCGGAGCGTCGGGCAACGGCGTCCTGATCCGGAATGCCCTGCCGGCCGTGAAGATCGACAGGATGAGCGCCGCCGCAATCAGCAGCACCTCAACAAGGTTTCCACCGAACTCCAGCAGCGCCAGACCGGCCACTACGAGGGTCACGACCGCGAGCAGGAAATTGATTACCCGGGCGCGTCCTTCACGGAGAAGCCCCTGCCACATCAGGGTGAGTGCCAACGCCATCGCGCCGAACGCGACCAGACCCCAGGGAAAATGGGCCCGCGCATGGTCAATGAGGAGCACGACTGCCAACAGCAGCAGGGCAAGCGCAATCAGCGCCGCGACGCGCTGCCGGGGTTCCGGATCAGGCCGCTGCTTCATCGCTTTCGGTGCCGAAGCCGCCCCATCCGAGGCGGTCACCCGCGGACCCGATGCCGGGAAACATCGAGGGGCCGGCCATTCTCATGAATCCTGGTCCGAGTGCCCGGAGGCCCAGTCGACGATTTCTTCGGTCCCGCTGATCCACTCACCATCGTCGGTCTCCAGGGCCGGCACCCAGGGGCTGCCGGTCTTTTCGTTGACGTGCTTCCGGCTCGGAGTCTGAAGGGCCATCGGCAGCGCCCCGTAGCTGTGGGCCTTGATGACCTCCGGCTCGAACCCGGCCTGCTCGAGCGCGAGATGCGCCTTTCGGCACGAATGCTCGTGCGGTCCCGGCACCTCGAAAGTTCCCCAGCAGACGTAAAGTTTGATCTCTTCCTCCCACATCGATTTCGGTAACGGACGCTCCCCGGGAGCCTAGCGCCTGCCCGGCCGTGAACAGCGATCGGCGATACTTGCGGCAATGTCTCGCGACCGGACCACTTTAACGATCCTGTTCACCGACGTGGTCGGCTCGACGGCTCTGGGGGCGGATCTGGGCGACGATCGGGCTCTGGGGATCCTCGGCCACTCCGCCGCTCTTGTCCGGGGGGCCGTCGAGGAAGCGGGTGGACGCGAGATCAAGTCGCTCGGTGACGGCTCGCTCTCCACCTTTCGTGGTCCACGGGCAGCGATCTCCGCCGCGACCGCGATTCAAAAGGCACACGCTGACTGGCAGACGGAGGACGGCGGGATCGCGGTTTCAGTCCGCATAGGCATTCATACCGGCGAGGTGGACGAGAGCGACGTTGATATCCACGGCGAGGCGGTAAACGCGGCGGCGCGGATCTGTGCGAGCGCCGATGGTGACCAGATCCTGATCTCCTCGACCGCAAGGGGCGCGGCCGGGTCGGGAGCCGGGCTGAGCTTCTCCGATCCCGAGCCGGTCGAACTGAAGGGCTTTCCGGCCCCGTTCGAGCTTTCCTCGGTCGGCTGGCGCAGTCCGGGGCCAGATCAGTCACCCGACCCGGTCCCGATGGAGCAGCGCATCCGCTTCTGCGAAGTGGAGGGTCAGCGGGTCGCCTGGAGCCAGGTCGGGAGCGGGCCGCCACTGGTCGTACCTTCACCTTGGATCAGCAACCTCCAGACCGACTGGGAAAACCGCCCATACCGGAGTTTCAT
>JBGUDX010000235.1:0-2617 GCA_041821645.1 Acidobacteriota bacterium | reverse complement strand
GTATGGATCGTCACCTACGCGCTGCTCGGGCTGTGGGTCTCCGCGGTGATTCCGCTCGTCTACCTCATCGCCACCGTTGCGCTCTTGTGGATGCGTTCGCGTGCTGTCATCTACCGCCAGTTCCGATTCGCCCTGCTGGCGATGATGCTCGCCCTGCCGTTCGCCCTCCAGTGGAGTCTGGGGGGATTCGCCAACAGCTCGATGGTGGCCCTCTGGGCACTCACCGCCCCACTCGGGGCGGTCTTCTTTATCGGTGCCAGGCAGGCCATCCCCTGGTTCGCCGCTTTTTCGGCCCTGGTCGTCTTTTCCGGGGCCATCGACCCGGCGCTCTCGGACGGTGCCCCGCATATTCCCGAAGCGGTGGTCGTCGCCTTCTTCGCAATGAACCTGCTGGCGGTATCGGCCACCGTCTTCCTGCTCGTGCAGTACTCGGTTCGCGCCCGCGAGGCCGAACACGAGCGATCGGAGCGACTGCTGCTGAACGTGCTTCCCGAATCGGTTGCGCACCGGCTGAAGCGGTCGGAGGGCAGGATCGCCGACGCCTACCCCGAGGCGACGGTCCTGTTCGCCGATATCGTCGAGTTCACCCCGCTGAGCGAAGGAATGGACCCGGCCGAGGTGCTGGCGCTGCTCGACCGGGTCTTCACCGGCTGGGACGACCTCGCGTCACGCTACGGGCTCGAGAAGATCAAGACGATCGGCGACGAGTACATGGTCGTCGGTGGAGTCCCGGATCCCCGGCCGGACCACACCCAGGCGGTCGCCGGCATGGCTCTCGAGATGTCGGCCGAACTCGCCAGGTGCTCAGCCGACGGAGCCGCCCCGCTCATGGCCCGCATCGGAATCGACTCGGGCCCGGTGATCGCCGGCGTGATCGGCCACTCCAAGTTCATCTACGACCTCTGGGGTGACACGGTCAATACCGCAAGCCGGATGGAATCGAGCGGGGAGCCGGGGCGGATCCAGGTCACCGAACGGACCCGTGAGCGGCTCGGGCACGGGTTTGCGTCGGTACCCCGGGGCGAGATCGAGGTCAAAGGCAAGGGAGTGATGAGCACCTGGTTCCTGGAGCCGGGCCGGACGTGAGTCGTGCGTACCTCGCCGTCGCGTGAACGTGGATAGCCTGATCGCCTCGGCAAACCGGAAGGCCACGGAGGAGATGAGCAGATGAAGGCGATGGTCCAGGACGAGTACGGCGAAGCCGAAGAGGTGCTGCGCCTGGAAGAGGTCGATCGGCCGGAGATCGGAGATCGCGAGGTGCTGTTGCGCGTTCATGCGGCCGGCCTGGACCGTGGCGTCTGGCACCTCACGGCCGGGCTGCCCTACCTGGTTCGCATCGCGGGCTACGGGTTGCGCTCACCGAAGAACGGCGTTCCGGGATTGGATGTGGCCGGGCGCATCGAGCAGGTCGGCGGGGAGGTGACCACCCTGAAGCCGGGTGACGAGGTGTATGGCATCGCCGACGGCTCGTTTGCCGAGTACGCCTGCGCCCGGGAGGACAAGCTCTCGCTCAGACCCGAGAATTTGTCCCCCGAACGGGCGGCGGCGGTTCCGGTCTCGGCCCTGACGGCCCTGCAGGGCCTGCGCGATCATGGAAAGGTCCGGTCCGGACAGACGGTGCTGATCATCGGTGCGTCGGGCGGCGTCGGGACCTTCGCGGTACAGATCGCCAAGGCACTGGGGGCCGAGGTGACCGGCGTCTGCAGCGGATCGAAGGCCGAACTGGTCCGCTCGATCGGCGCAGACGACGTCATCGACTACAACCGGGAGGACTTCGGCGATAGGGACGAGCGCTACGACGTGATCCTCGACATCGGTGGCAACTCGCCGCTGTCAAGGCTGCGAGGTGCCCTGACCCCGAAAGGCAGGCTGGTCATCGTCGGAGGCGAAACAGGGGGGCGGTGGCTCGGGGGGACCGATCGTCAACTCCGGGCCCTCGCGCTGTCCCCGTTCGTCAGCCAGAAGCTGACCACTTTCGTCTCCCCCGAGAACAAAACCGACCTTGACGCCGTCTCCGAGTTGATCGGGTCCGGCAAGGTCTCCCCGGTGATCGATCGGACATACCAGCTCGGAGAGGTCCCGGCAGCGATCCGCTACATGCAGCAGGGACGAGCCAGGGGAAAGGTTGTGATCGAGGTGGGCAGCGAAGCGGACCGCGGCTAGGAGTGGACCGGCGAATCCTCAGGGGCCTCTGAGCTGAGCCTTCCCGAGTCGATTGCCTCGCGGAACACCGCATAGTCGGCTTCGGCCTGGTCGGCATAGGCCTCCGCGAAGCGGGTGATCGCCTTGACGAAGGTGTCGCTCTTGCCCATGTATTCGGCGATCGCTACCGGGTCTCCCGAGCGGGCGTGGGCCCGGGCCAGAGTGAAGCCGCAGAGACCCGCGTAACCGTTCAACGCTTTCTTGTCCATCGAGTCAACGTCTGCGGAGCCCTTCATGTCCTTGAGCTGGCGCCAGTAAAACTCCTGCTTGTTGGTCTTGCCGCTCGACCACCCGAGGAAGATGTCGCTGGAGGTCTGCATCAGGCGCTGTCCCTCCACGACCCGGCGACCGTGCCTGGAGTAGCGGCTCTTTGGCAGGACCGCCTCAAGAACCGCGCTCTCGGCTTCCTTGACCT
>JBGUDX010000234.1:0-2619 GCA_041821645.1 Acidobacteriota bacterium | reverse complement strand
ATCACGTCGACGATCTCGCTGGCCGGAGCTCCCGGCTCGAGCCGGTAGGGAGAGCCGGAGCTACTGGAATCGAGTCTGATCTCTTCCGAGACCACGTCCCCATGATGGCGGCTGGCGGCTCAGCTCGCGTGTCAGACGGCGCTGCGGCGGCGTTTCCAGGGGCGGCGGGACCTGCGGCGGTCCTTGAGGATTCGCTGGGCGGCGTTGTGGCCGGAGGCCGCCGTCACTCCTCCGCCGGGGTGGGTGCCGGCGCCGCACAGATAGAGGCCGCCGACCGGGGTGGCGTACTGGGCCAGGTCGGGGGTAGGGCGCATGAACGCCATCTGGTTCATGCCCTGCTCGCCCTGGAAGATCGAACCGCCCTGCAGGCCGAAGATCCGTTCGAGGTCGGGCGGGGCAAGGACCTCGCGCTCGGCCACCGAGGCCTTGAAGTTGGGCGCGAACCGGTTGAGCTTGTCGATGCAGGTATCGCCGTAGCGCTCGCGGTCACCGTCTTTCCACTGGCCCTGTTCTGATGGTCCGTACTGGGTGAACATGGTCATCACCAGGCGCTCGTCGTCGGTCAGGCTGGAGTCGACGGTCGAGGGCAGCTCGGCTTCGACGTAGGGATGCGCCGCGGGGCGGCCGGCCACGGCGTCCTGCCAGGCCGCCTCGAGGTAGTCGATCGAGGGGCAGATGTTGACCCCGGTGTTGAGCAGGAGGTCCTGATCCTCCTTACTGACCCCGGCGTACTGTGGAGCCTCGTCGAGGACCAGGTTCACCTTGACCGAACCGCCGCGGGTTCGGTAACGCTTCATGTCGGTGGCGACTTCGTCGGGAAAGTGGCTTTCCCCGACCAGGTCGAGCACGGTCGTTCTCGGGTGAGCCCCCGAGGCGACTATCCCGGCACGGATCTCCTCGCCCGAGGCCAGCGTGACTCCGGTCGTCTCGCCGTCGGCCACGTTGATCGATACGACCTCGGCATCGGTCAGAATGGTCGCGCCGGCAGCTTCGGCAGAGCGGGCGATCGCGTTGGAGATCGCACCCATGCCGCCGATCACCTGACCCCAGGCGCCGCTGAGCCCGTCCATTTCGCCGAGGGCGTGGTGGAGCAGGTTGTAGGCCGTTCCCGGGGTCCGGGGCCCGGCCCAGACGCCCACGACCCCGGTCGAGGCGAGCGATCCCTTGAGGCCGTCGTGTTCGAACCAGTCGTCGAGCAGGTCGCCGACCGACATGGTGAAGATCCGGACCAGGTCGTTTACGTCGCGCCGGCTCATTCCGGCGACCCGGGCACCCTCGCGAAGCAGGCCGGCGATGTCGCCGGGGCTCTTCGAGCCGAGCGGCGGCGGCTCCCTGAGCAGCATCGGCCGCAGGAACTCGGCGGTGCGCTCGAGCAGGTTCTCGAAGTCCGCGTAGACCGCCGCATCTCTGGGTGAGTGCCTGGCGATCGAGGCAACCGTGCGCTCGACCTCGTTGAAGAAGAAGATCGGGCCGTCCTCGGTCATCGCGGCGTAGGCCGGATCGAGCGGGTAGGCCTTGTAGCCGAAGTCTTTGAGCTTCAGGTCGCTGATCACTTTCGGCTGGAGCATCGAGACCACATAGGAACAGCGGGAGACCCGGGCGCCGGGCCAGACCTCCTCGGTGACGCAGGCCCCGCCAAGGATGCCGCGTCTTTCCAGGACGACCACTTTCAGTCCCGCCCTGGCGAGATAGGCGGCCGTGGTCAGGCCATTGTGGCCGCCGCCGACCACGATCGCGTCGTAGCTCGAACTGATCGAGCCGTTGCGATCTTTGCCGTATCTGGCGCCGGCGGCGGGTGTCGCAGCTCCCTCCATGGCGTGACAGTATCGGATCGATCCGAGCATTTGCTCGATCTGCGGTGACCTCTCCGTTGCTCGAATGTTCGAGAGGTACAAAGCTGCTCGGAGATACCACCCGTGGCCACGGAGATATGTGCCCGCGGCTGGAGGGTCGACTATGAGATCCGCGTCGTTGAGATTCGCGTTCCTGCTGACGTGGAGTTGCTGCCGGTGGCGTACGCGCGCGTCTTGGCCAGGTGGAAACTTCGGTGACAACTTCCTCTTGTTCCCAGCGCCTGGCGGTTGCCTGGTTGGGTACCTCGACATCTGGTCTGGCTGGTCGACCACCCGCTCCAGTTTCCGCGCGTCCCCCTGAGAAACGAAGCGGGCCCCCGCTATGTTCGTCAGAGTGACCGCGGTCCCCTCCGCGAACAGCTCCTCCGAAAAATACCTGGCCCCCGAAAAGTCGACCTGGAGCCCTTGCTCAGCTCGAGTATCTCCGGGAGTCAATCGATGACCTTGTCAAGCGGGGTCTGGCAGCGCCCCGACCTGTACTGCCGTTCGGTGCGACCTCAGGTCGGGTTGCCGACGGGCAGGCCCCTTACGGCAACTACGGGGCCGCGTTCGAACGGGCTCCGGTAGCGAATTCCGAGCCGATCGTAGACGGCTGCGGGCACAGAGATGTCAGCAAGGTAAAGCTCGCCTGTACGGTCGAGGCCGGCCTCGGAACGATCGAGCCGGCAATCCACGCGGTCGGCCCGCCAGGTCAAATTCAATTGCTGGTCGACCATCGTGATACGAGCGTCAACGAGGTGTAATCTGTCCAAAAACGTTAGAGGAG
>JBGUDX010000233.1:0-2637 GCA_041821645.1 Acidobacteriota bacterium | reverse complement strand
AGGTCCTCGGCGATGAGGTCGAACGGCTGGAGAAGCTCTCCCAGGGTGAGATCGAGATGACCGGTGTGCCTTCGGGCTTCGCCCACCTCGATGAGATGACCGGCGGCTTTCAGCCGTCGAACCTGATCATCGTCGCCGCCCGCCCCTCAGTCGGCAAGAGTGCCTTCGTCGCCAACGTCGCCGAGAACGTGGCGGTCGAAAAGGGCCGCTCGGTCGCCTTCTTCTCACTCGAGATGTCCGAGGTGGAACTGGCCCAGCGGTTCATCGCTTCCCAGTCGAAGGTGCACGGCGACCTGCTGCGAAAGGGCACCGTGAGCCAGCGGGACTGGACCAAGGTCCTGCGCGCCTGCAACCGGCTCGAAACCGCACCGCTCTGGATCGACACGACATCCGACCTCGGCCTGCTCGACCTGCGCGCCAAGGCCCGCCGGCTCCACGTGAAGGAGCAGCCCAACGGCGGCCTGGGGTTGATCATCGTCGACTATCTCCAGCTGATGAGGATGGACGAGTCACGCTCGAGCATGGTCGAGAAGGTCGGGCAGATCAGCCGGGGGCTGAAGCTGCTGGCAAACGAGCTCGAGGTGCCGGTGATGGCGCTCTCCCAGCTTTCCCGGAGCAACGAGAGCCGGCCGGACAAGCGGCCGATCCTGTCGGACCTGCGTGATTCGGGCAACATCGAGCAGGACGCCGACCTGGTTGCCTTCCTCTACCGCGAGGACGTCTACCGCAAGCCGGAGGAACGGGACGGCACGGCCGAGGTAATCGTGTCCAAGCACCGGAACGGGCCGATCGGGACAAGCCACTTGACCTTCATGCCGCGTTACCCGAAGTTCGTCGAAGCCGCGCCCGAGCATACGGCCGGCGAGGGTTCACCGCAGGCGGTCAGGGCCGAGAGCGCCGCGGAGGGGATCTGATGGCGCGGGGGCCCTCGCAGGGCGGTCCGGCCGGGAACGGCTCCGGAAGGGCCCAGGCCGATCCGGGCTGCCCGTTCGGCCGCTGTGACGGCTCCGGCTGGATCCTCGGCGACGACAACCTCGCCCGCAAGTGCGACTGCCTGGAGCCGAGGCTCAGCCGGGCCCGGTCTTCGGGAATCAACTCGGTGATCCCTCCCAGGTTCCGGGGGGTCTCGTTCGATCGCCCCCCGGTCACCGAGATCGACTCGGTGGTGGTCAATTCGGTGCGCGACTGGACCGACTCGGTCGAGGAGAACCTGGCCGAAGGACACGGGCTCTGGCTGATGGGCAACACCGGCACCGGCAAGACGACGCTTGCCATGCTGGTGTCCAAGGAAGTGCTCCGGCGCGGGCACACGGTCGCGATCTACTCGCTGCCGAAGTTGCTGGCGAGGATCCGGGCGACATTTGACGCCGGCGTGGGTGAGGAGTCCTACGCCGATTTCTTCGAGCGGCTCTGTGAGGTGGACCTGCTCCACATCGACGACCTCGGGGCCGAGAAGCAGACCGAGTGGGTGCTGGAACAGCTCTACGCGCTGATCAACGAGCGCTACGAGCGCCGGAGCCCGATCGTGGTCACAACCAACCTCTCCCAGGAGCAACTCGAGCAGCAGATCGGCGAGCGCACCGTCTCCCGGCTGATCGAGATCTGTGGGGAGGCCCTTCCGCTCTGGGGCGATGACGCCCGGCAGAAGCCGCGTCTCAGAAGCGATTCGTAGACTGCTTGCCTTATGTCAGGTCTAGCGATAGTCGGTACCCAGTGGGGAGACGAGGGCAAGGGCAAGATCACCGATCTGCTCGCCCGCGACGCTTCGGCGATCGTGCGCTTCCAGGGCGGCAACAACGCCGGCCATACGATCGTGCGCGACGGTGAGGAGTTCAAGTTCCACCTGATTCCCTCGGGAATCCTGCATGAAGACAAGTACTGCGTCATCGGCAACGGGGTGGTGGTCGATCCGAAAGTCCTGCTGGAGGAGATCGAGGGGCTGAGAAAGGCCGGGGTCTCGGTATCGAATCTCAGGGTTTCGTCGAACGCCCACCTGATCATGCCGTACCACATCCTGCTCGACACGGCCGGCGAACTGAAGCTCGGGAAGCTCTCGATCGGTACCACCAGACGCGGCATCGGGCCCTGCTACGCCGACAAGGCGATGAGGCTGGGGATCAGGGTCCAGGACCTGCTCGACGAGAAGATCCTGCGCAAGAAGATCATGGCCGCCCTGGACGACAAGCAGCAGGCGCTGCGGGAGCTGGCGGTCAGGCGGCGCAAGCTCCGCAAGGAAGCGGAGTCCGACGGGGAGCTTCCGCTCGACGACCGGCTCGACCTGCATTCGGTCACCGAGGACTACCTCAACTACGGCCACCGGCTCGAGCCCTACATCGCCGACACGGCCCGGCTCTGCTGGAGTGAGCTGGACGCCGGCAACAAGGTGATCTTCGAGGGGGCCCAGGCGGCCCTGCTCGATCTCGACCACGGCACCTACCCGTTCGTGACGTCTTCGAACCCAACCGCCGGAGGCGCCAGTACGGGTTCAGGGATCGGGCCCCGGGACATCGACCGGGTCATCGGGATCGCCAAGGCCTACGTCACCCGGGTCGGGGCCGGGCCCTTCGTCACCGAACTGCCGGAGGGGGACGACATCGGCGACCTGCTGGTCGACGTGGGTCACGAGTACGGCACCAA
>JBGUDX010000232.1:0-2654 GCA_041821645.1 Acidobacteriota bacterium | reverse complement strand
ATTCTTGCGTCCACCGAGCCACCGGTGACCTCGCGGGCCAGCCTGGCCGGAAGCGAGCCCTGGCGACTCTCCTCCATCGCCCGGTCGATGCTGCCATCGACGTCGGCGTGAATCTTCAGATCCTTGGCAGGAAGACTGTAGGTCTGATCCTCGAACCCGACTTCGACCGGCTTGCGCTGCGGAGAAAGGACACGATTCGTGACGACCTCTGTGGCTTCGGTGCGGGACATCCCGCTGACGTCGATTCCGCTGACGGTCACGCCTTCGGCGATCGTGTCCTTTTTCGTGTTGTCGTAGGCGTAGCCGGCCACCGCCCCTCCGATGAGCAGCGCCACGATGGCTACGATGAATACTTGAGTTTTGGGTCCCATCTGGATCTCGTCCCGGCCGGGGGTTGGTACTGCGACAACAGGTAATTGTAGATACCACGTCGCCCGGGCCTAATCCTGCCGCTTCGGGCAACGGACATTTCATCCGGGACCGCGGCTCCAGAGCGGTTCAGTCGTCAACCGGGGGCGCCGGGTCGAACATTGCTGCATCCTCGCGGCCGACGTTTTCTCCCGGCTCCCGGACCACGTGGGGGCTGTGACGCAGGAACTCCTCGACCGCCGGTTCATAGCGATACGGATTCGCGACTCCGGCGGTCACCGGTTCGAGCCGGAGCCGGTCACGGAGGCGGAGCACCGTTTCCCTGGAGGTGTACCGGTAATGGAACCCGGTCGCCTTGAACAGGCGGTTGTCCACCCCCCTCCCGTATCTGAGCTGATTCACCATCTCGGCCGGCAGGCTCATGCCGGCCCGTCGCATCGCCGCGGTGGCCAGTCCGGTGCCCCACGGCGGGATCACCGGGAGCGGCCGCTTGCCCAGTAGTGAAATCGTCTCCGAGAGGGCGAGCACACCATCGCCGGCCACGTTGTAGATGCCGGGCAGATCCCGGACGACGACCTGTTCGAGCGCGTGAACGACATCGACTTCATCGACAAACTGGTAGCGGGGGTCGAATCCGGCGATCATCGGAACCAGTGGGAGCGCGAACAGGCGCACATGCGAAGTATCGACCTCGCCGCCGAGCACGTTCACGAACCGGAGGACCGATACCACGGCGTCGCTCCGCTGCCGCCGGAACTCGTCGATCGCAGCCTCTGCCTCGACCACGTCCCGTTCGATCGCCGTCTTCGGCCGATGCCTGCGGCTCATCGATTCCGCGAAAAAGGCGGGGTCGTCCTGCTCGCACCCGTACCAGTGGGCCGAGCCTTTGAAGACCAGCTTCCGCACCGGCGAGTCGGCAGCCGAACAGGCGGCGAGGATGTTCAGGGTTCCGATCACGTTGTTCTCGTGGGCGGACTCGGGCCGGTCGCCGCCGGGGCCACGGACCGAATCGACCACCAGGCGGGTATCGACGACCGTGTCGATCCGGGCAGCCCTGACGATCTTCTCGATCAGGCCGTGCTCATCGCCGACCTTGACGTATTCGGTCCGGATCAGCTCCCTGGTCGGCTCTTTCGAATCGACCCCGATGATCGCTTCGATCGCGGGGTTCGTTTCGAGTGCCCGGGCGAGACGACCCCCCCAGTACGTGGACACGCCGGTCACCAGAATGCGCCGGGCACCCTGTGGTGTGCCCTGCTGCTCATCTTTGGCCATGCTTGATTGTCGCACGGCCGGGACCGGATAATGTGCTTCGTCATGGGCACCCGCGAGAAGGACAGGATCACGCCCACCGGCCCGGCGCTTGATGACTACGGCCGGTCGGACGGCCGGTGGCTGGAAACCGACTGGTCGGAGCACTTGAGACAGACGACGGTCGACAGCCCACTGGGCGAAACCAGGGTCGATTACGTCGAACTCGGCGAGGGACCGCCGGTCCTGTTCGTACACGGCCTGGGCGGCAGCTGGCGGAACTGGCTGGAGAACCTCCCGTTTTTCGCCGAACACAACAGGGTGATCGCGATCGACCTGCCCGGGTTCGGTACCAGTCCGATGCCGCCGGAGCAGATCTCGATCAGTGCCTACGGCGATCTGGTCGTGGCCGTGGCCGACCGGCTCGGGCTCGGCCCCGAGACCGCCCTGATCGGCCATTCAATGGGCGGCTTCATCTCAACCGAGGCGGTCACCGCGGGCCCGCGGCGATTCTCGACCCTGACCCTGGTGGCCGCGGCCGGCATCACCTTCGCCACCATGCGAAATTCGAGGAAGTCGGTGACCAGTGCCGCGATCAGGATGATCCGGCCTCTGATGGCCAACCGGGTTGACCGGACACTTCACCGGAAGCGGCTCCGGGCCGCCTCGTTTTCCGGGGTGATCGCCCACCCCAGCCTGATCAACCGCGAGATCCTCTGGGAGCTCGCCAGCTACGCGGCCACGGCTCCGGGGATGATCGAGGCAGCCGACGCGCTGTACGGATACGACTCCCGCCGGAGACTGTCCGAGATCACGATCCCGACCCTGGTCATGTGGGGTCGCAGGGACCGCCTGGTTCCGGTCGCCGCGGCGTACGACTACCTGAGACGGATCCACGGCGCCGAGCTTTCGGTCATCGCCGATACCGGCCACATGGTTCAGATGGAGAGGCCGGCTCGGTTCAACCGGGAGGTCGCGCAGTTCATCTCGGGGCCGGCCGCCGGTTGAAGACGGCCAAAGACCGGAGTCTCAGC
>JBGUDX010000231.1:0-2684 GCA_041821645.1 Acidobacteriota bacterium | reverse complement strand
GTCGGGACTCGCGTCGGCTTCGCCGGTCTCAGTGGTCTCGCCGGTTTCGCCGAGCTCGATCTCTGCGTCGACCGTCTCCCCCGCTTCGCCGTCGATGTCGGACATGTCCGGTTCGGCCGACTCGACCACGAGCGCCACAGCGCTTATGTGATCGCCCTCCCGGACGTTCATCGCCTTGACCCCCTGGGTGGCGCGGCCGGTCTTCCGGATGCCCGACACTGAGGTCCGCTGGACCATGCCGTTCTCGGTGATGAACAACAGCTCCTGATGGTCTCTGACGATCAGTGCGCCCGCCAGGCCGCCCCTGGCCTCGGTCAATTTCGCCGTGAGCACCCCCTTGGTACCGCGGTTCTTAATCGGGTACTCGGACAGGGCCGTCCGCTTGCCGAAACCGTTCTCGGTGATCACCAGCAGTTCGGAGTCGTCCCGGGCCACGTTCAGTGCCAGGACCCGGTTGCCCTTCTGGCTCACGTTCATGCCGCGCACGCCGGCCGTGCCGCGGCCCATCGGCCGGGTCTGGTCCTCGTTGAACCGGGAGGCGTGACCTGACTTCGAGACCAGCAAGAGGTCGTCGTCGCCCGAAGTCAGCTGGACCCCGACCAGTTCGTCTCCCTCGCGGATCTTGATCGCGATTATTCCGTCGGCCTCGATCCGGGTGTTGTACTCGGTGAATTCGGTCTTCTTGACCTGGCCTTCAGCGGTGGCGAAAACGATGTACCGGTTTTCCTTGAACTCCCGTGTCGGGATCACCGCCATCACCCGCTCGCCTTCGCGCAACGGCAGCAGGTTGACCAGGGCGCTGCCCCGGGCGGTGCGGGCTCCCTCCGGCAGTTCGTAGACCTTCTTTCGGTAAACCTTGCCGGCGTTGGTGAAAAACAGCAGGTAGTCGTGAGTGGAGCAGATATGGAGGTGCTCGATGTAGTCGCCCTCCTTGAGGTTCATGCCGGTCACCCCCACCCCGCCCCGGTGCTGGCGGCGGTACGAACCGACGCCGAGACGCTTGACGTACCCGGACTTGGTCAGCGAGATCACCATCTGCTCTTCGGCGATCGTGTCCTCGACGTTGATGTCGCCACCAAAGGCCCCGATCTCGGTACGGCGGTCGTTGTCGTGCTTCTCGCTGATCTCGAGCAGCTCTTCCCTGACCATCGCGTAGATCCGGGACTCGTCTCCGAGGATCGTCCTGAGCTCGGTGATCAGTTCCATCAGCTCGGCGTGTTCGGCCCGGATCTTGTCGGACTCCAGCGCGGTCAGCCGCTGCAGGCGCATGTCGAGGATCGCCTGGGCCTGTCGACGGGACAGCTCGAACTCGGAAATCAGGCCATCCCGGGCAGTATCGGGATCGGGCGACGAACGGATCAGGGCGATCACGGCATCGAGGTTGTCCAGCGCGATCAGCAGCCCCTCGAGGATGTGGGCCCGTGCCTCGGCGCGCCGCAGCTTGTACTGGGTCCGCCTGGTCACCACCTCACGCTGGTGCTCGACGTAGTGGTGGATCATGTCCCTCAGGCCCAGGGTCCGCGGGACCCCCTCGACCAGCGAGACCATGTTCATCCCGAATGAGGTCTGAAGCTGGGTCTTCTTGAACAGGTTCTTCAGCACGACGTTGGGGACCGCGCCGCGCTTCAGCTCGATCACAACCCTCATGCCGGTGCGGTCGGTTTCATCGCGCAGGTCGGAGATGCCGTCAAGCTTTTTATCCCTGACCAGGCCGGCGATCTTGACGATGAACCCGGAGTCGCCGCCCTTCTTCACCGTGAACGGCAGCTCGGTCACGATCAGGGCGTCCTTGCCGCCCTTCAGTGGCTCCGTGTGGACCTGGCCCCGAACCGCCACGCTGCCACGCCCGGTTCTGTAGGCCTCCCGGATGTTGCTCGGGTCCATGAGACCGCCACCGGGGAAATCCGGCCCCTTGACGTGCTCCATCAGGCCATCGAGGTCGATCTCGGGATCGTCGATGTACGCGGCCACCGCACCGGAGACCTCACCCAGATTGTGGGGCGGGATGTTGGTGGCCATACCGACCGCGATGCCCGATGAACCGTTGACCAGCAGATTGGGAAAACGTGAAGGCAGGACCAACGGCTCGCGCTGGGATTCGTCGTAGTTCGGGCCGAACTCGACCGTGTCGGAGTCAATGTCGCGCAGCATCTCGGTCGCCAGCCGGGTCAGCCGGGCCTCGGTGTAGCGCATTGCGGCTGCCGCGTCGTCGTCGATCGAGCCGAAGTTGCCCTGACCGTCGGCCAGCGGGTAGCGCAGGGAGAAGACCTGCGCCATCCGGACCAGGGTGTCGTATATCGAGGCGTCACCGTGCGGGTGGTACTTGCCCATCACCTCGCCGACGATGGTGGCGCTCTTGCGGTACGGGCGGTTCGGCTGCAGGCCGAGGTCGTGCATCGCGTACAGGACCCGTCGATGGACCGGCTTGAGACCGTCCCTGACATCGGGCAGGGCCCGTCCCACGATCACGCTCATCGCGTAGTCGATGTAGGACGAGCGCATCTCGAGTTCGAGTTCGCGATCCTCGATGTGCCCGGTCAGGGCTTCCAGCGCCATCAGACGGGCCTCGGGGATCGATGCCCGGGTCGATCAGATGTCAAGGTTGATCGCCTCCTTGGCGTAGGTCTCGATGAAGTCGCGCCGTGAGGAGACCTGATCGCCCATCAGCATCGAGAAAATCTGGT
>JBGUDX010000230.1:0-2703 GCA_041821645.1 Acidobacteriota bacterium | reverse complement strand
GGTGGCGGTGCACTTCTGGCCGGAATAACCCATCGCGCCGGCGACGATTGCGTCGGCGGCAGCTTCGAGGTTGGCGTCGGCGAGCACCACCGCCGGGTTCTGTCCGCCCATCTCGGCCTGGGTCGGTGCGGCGCGGCGGGCGAGCCGTTCGGCGACGCCCATGCCGACGCCGGTCGAGCCGGTGAAGGTGACCGCGGCGATCCTGGAGTCGTCGAGCAGCCGGTCAACCTGGACGCCGGCCATCGGCAGGTAAGAGAGCACGCCTCCGGGCAGTGTTTCGTCGGCGCACTCGACCAGCAGCTCCGCGGTCGCGACCGCGGCCGAGGCCGGCTTGAGCAGGACGGTGTTGCCGTAAGCCAGGGCCGGGGCCGCCTTCCAGAGTGGGATCGCCAGCGGGAAGTTCCAGGGGCAGATCGCCAGGATCACCCCGAGCGGTTCACGCTGGACGACGACCTTCGCCTCCGGGGTCGAGCCGGGCAGGACCTCTCCGGTCGGGTCGAGCGCGACCTGTGAGTAGAAGCGCAGGATCGCCAGGGCCCGCTGAACCTCGCCGGCGGCCTCGACCCGGGGCTTGCCGACCTCTTTGACCATCAGCTCGGTGAACTGATCGGCCCGGGCGGATACCGCCTCACCGAGCGCGGTCAGAGCGGCCGAGCGGCCGGGGGCGTCCAGCTTCCACGACGCCTGCGCGGTGACCGCGCGTTCGAGGGCGGCTGCGGCAGCGGCCTGGTCGGCGATCTCGACCTCGCCAACC
The DNA here is from genome assembly GCA_041821645.1 of Acidobacteriota bacterium. Classification (GTDB taxonomy): domain Bacteria; phylum Actinomycetota; class Thermoleophilia; order Solirubrobacterales; family 70-9; genus 67-14. Next base: position 1,949 of record JBGUDX010000230.1, on the reverse strand, counting down.
AGATCGGCCGGATCGGTCGGGTTGAAGCTCTTGATCGTGCTCGGGCTCATCGGCTCAACCTACAACCAGTTCGTCCCAGCCGAGGCCGGTGTCGAGGTCGCGGCCGCCTTCCTGCTTGAGCAGCAGGGCACCGGTGTTGCTCAGGTGCTGTTTCATCGAGGCCGCGGCTCCTTCCGGGTCACGGGCTTCGAGCCGCTCGAGGATCGCGGTGTGCTGCTCGACCACCACGGCCAGCGAGCGTGAACGGCCGATCGTCGAGACGCCCCGGGTCAGGACCAGGTCGCGCAGCTTGTCGACGTAATCGGCCAGTCGGTTGTTGCCGGAGGCCTGGTTGATCAGGATGTGGAAGCGGCGGTCGTGGAACATGGTGGTCGACTCGTCGTCTTCGGCCGAGGCGGCGATCATCAGCTCGAGCTCAGCCCGGATCTCGGTCAGGACCTCGGGCGTGGCCAGGGTCGCAGCGCGATGGGCGGCCGGGACCTCGAGCAGGATCCGGATCGCCAGGATCTCCTCCAGGTCGTGCACCGAGGTCTCGAGGATGCGGACCCCGCGGTTGCGCTCGAAGCTGACCATGCCGTCCGAGGCGAGATCGATCAGGGCCTCGCGGACCGGGGTTCGGGAGACCTTGAACACGTCTGCAAGGGACTGGACCGAGTGGAGCGAGCCCGGGGCGAGCTGGCCGTCGATGATCGCCTCGCGGATCGACTTCTTGGCCCGGTCGGTCAGGCTGGGTTCGGCCTCGAGCTCCTGGAGGCTGCCGTCGGGCGGGGTCACGACTGCCGTCCGCTCAGGCTGACCACCCTGCCGGTCTCGGCCGAGCGGTAGGCGGCCTGGATCACTTCGACCGCGGCCCGGCCGGCTACTGCTCCGACCGGCGGCTCTTCACCTCCGGCGACCGCGGTGATCAGGCGATCGACCGAGCGGCGGACCGAGGCATCCCAGGCGTCGGTCACCGGATCGTCCTGCCACTGACCGTCGAGGCGCAGGCGCAGCTGCGGCACGTCTCTGAGGTCGCCTTCGAAGAAGGCCTCGCAGCCGGCGACCTCGCCGATTCCTTTGCTGCCGAAAACCTCGACCCGGTCGTCGAATACGCCCTCGGGTCCGTGGTAGGCGCCCTGGATCACCCCGGTCGCACCGGAGTCAAATCCCAGGGTGACGACGAAGCTGTCCTCCGAGCGGGGCAGGTCCATCACCGCCGAGACCGTCTCGACCGGCCCGCCCAGCGCCAGCATCGCGTAGACCCGATGCACGCCGGCGTCGATCAGCAGCCCTCCCCCGGACTGGCTCGCATCCTCGCGCCAGCCGCGGTACTTGCCGCCGATCCAGAGACGGGCGTAGAGCGACCGGACCTCGCCCAGCTCGCCGGCTTCGATCAGCTCGCGCAGCCGGGCTTGCGGTTCGTAGAAGTACTGGTTATGCGAGACCGCGACCCGGACCCCCCTGGCATCGGCCGCCGAGATGATCTCGTCGCAGCTTTCGAGGTCGATCGCCATCGGCTTTTCCAGCAGCACGTGGCAGCCAACCTCGATCGCGGCCAGCGCGACCGGCAGGTGCAGGTTGTGAGGCAGGCAGATGTCGAGCAGGTCGATCTCTTCCTCGGCCAGCATCTGATCGATGTCGCTATAGGCCGGAGCCTGGTCATCCGCCACGGCCTGCTCGGCCAGTTCCTGGTCGAGGTCGCTGACCGCAGCCAACTCGGCCGCATCACAGTCACGGATCGCCCCGATGTGGATCTGGCCGATCTCGCCGAGGCCGCAGAGGGCTACGCGCAGGGGGCGAGCCGGGTCGCCGGCCGATTCGACAAGGTCGTTCACCGTTTGCCCCGGCCCATCAGCCGTCCCTGCCGGTCAGTGCCCTGACCTGCTCCATCGCCAGAACGGCTGCGCGCTCCGGGTCGGAGCCGAGAACCTGCTCGTAGTAGCGGTAAGCCTCGAACTCGACCGACATAG
>JBGUDX010000229.1:0-2723 GCA_041821645.1 Acidobacteriota bacterium | reverse complement strand
CGAGTTCCCGTTGAGGGCGATCGAGTACTCGATCCGTCGTCACAGCGGTGGCCGCGGCCGGCACCGCGGCGGCGACGGTCTGAACCGGGAGATCGAAGCGCTCGAACCGATGGAGTACGCGCTGCTGACCGAGCGGCGACGACGGGCGCCGGACGGGGCCGACGGAGGCGAACCGGGCTCCAGGGGGCGCAACCTGGTGACCCGCGCCGACGAGGGCGTTCCGACCGAACTCGAGCCGAAGGCCGGCGGTGAACTCGCCGAAGGCGACCGCCTGCGCATCGAAACCCCTGGCGGAGGGGGATATGGCCGGCCCTGAACCGGAATCCGCGACCGGGATCCTCGGGGTCGACGTCGGCGGGACCTTCACCGACGCCGTGCTGATCCTCGGCGGCCGGGTGTTCGCCGGCAAGGCACCGACCACACCGGAGGATCAGTCCGAAGGGGCGATCGCTGCCACCGGGCCGGTCCTGGCCCAGGCCGGGATCGGCCCGGAAGCGGTCACCCACTTCGCACACGGCATGACGGTTGCGACCAACGCCCTGCTGGAATCGAAGGGAGCGGAGACCGCCCTGATCGCAACCCGCGGTTTCGCCGACCTGGTCGAGATCGGCCGCCAGAACCGGGCCGAGCTGTACCGGCTCCAGGCCCGCCGGCCGGCCCCTCTGGTACCGCCTGAGCTGAGAATCGAGGCCGACGAGCGCTGCGGTCCGGACGGAGTCGAGATACCGCTCGGCGAGGACGAACTCGCCCGGCTGGTCGAGCAGGTGGGCCGGCTCGAGGTCGAGTCGGTCGCGGTCTGCCTGCTCCATGCCGACCGGTACCCGGTCCACGAGCGGGCGATCGGCGAGGCGCTCCGGGCCCGGTTCGGCGACCGCCTGCACGTGTCGCTCTCACACGAAGTGGTCGGCACGTTCCGCGAATACGAACGGGCAGCGACCACCGAAGTCGATGCCTCGCTCTCCCCGCTGCTCGGCCGGTACCTCAGCCGGCTCGAAAGCCGCTGCGACGAGCTCGGTCTGCCGTCCCCGCTGATCATGCAGTCGAGCGGAGGCCTGACCGAGCTCTCCTCGGCCCGCCGGCACGCCGCCCTGTCGGTGCTCTCCGGGCCCGCCGGTGGCGCGGCCGCCGCGTCGATGGTCTCGGCCCAGGCCGATGAGCCCGACCTGCTCTGCTTCGACATGGGCGGGACTTCTTGCGACGTCTGTGTGGTCAAAGACGGCGCGATCGGTGAAACGGGGTCGAAGACGATCGGCGGTCGGCCGATGGCCCTGCCGATGGTCGACATAGACACCGTGGGTGCCGGCGGAGGCTCGATCGCCTGGCGTGACAGCGGCGGCGCCCTCCGGGTCGGTCCGGGCTCAGCAGGAGCGGTTCCGGGGCCTTCCTGTTACGGCAAGGGCGGCACCGAGCCGACGGTGACCGACGCCAATCTGGTGCTGGGCCGGCTGGACTCCGAAGCGGGACTGGCCGGAGGGGTCGCGCTCGACCCCGACCTGGCTCTCGAAGCGGTCTCCCGCCTGGCCGTGAAGCTCGGCCTCGAGCCGGGCGAGTGCGCCGAGGGGATTCTGCGCGTCGCCGTCTCGGAGATGGTCCGGGCGCTCCGGGTGATGACCGTAGAACGCGGCCTCGACCCCCGGGACTTCACCCTGCTGGCCTACGGCGGCGCCGGACCCCTGCACGCCGCGGCGGTCGCCGATCAGCTCGGGATAGAACGGATCCTGGTCCCGCGGACCGGTGGCGTGTTCAGTGCCCTGGGTCTCGCCGCGGCCGACCGGCGCAGCGACCACGTGCAGACCGTGCTCCTTCCGGAATCCGAGTTGACCGGGGCGCTCCTGGCCGAGCTGATCTCGGATGCCGACCAGGTGGCCTGGGACCTGCGCTACAGGGGGCAGTCGTTCGAGCTCACGGTCGAGGACAGAAGCGGCGATCCGGCCGAGCTCCGCCGGGTCTTCGAGCGGGCCCATCAGGAGCGCTACGGCTACTTCGACCCGGATGCCGCGATCGAGCTGGTCACCGTCCGCCGAAGGCACCTGCGACCGGGTCCGGGGTTCACGCTGGAATCGGAGTCGTTCGAGAGCCGGAGCGGGCCTTCGGTGATCGGCCTCGGCCAGGCCACCCTCTATCTGCCGGCCGGCTGGAACGCCTCGGCCGGCCCGGCCGGCCTGCTCCGTCTCGAGCCCGATCAACAAGCGTGATGATCCTCACAATGCTTGATTCTTTCGGAAACATTGTGTAAAGTCTTCGCTCCTAGCGGGGCACGGGGCCGAGTGCCCGGCGAATCACGCCCCCGCACATGTCCGTAGCAACTTCTACCCCGACTGAGATCCCCTATGCCAATTGCGTTCAAGGAATGGGCCGTGACTGTACGAGCACTGGCCGAAGGCGAACAGCTGCTTACTCTGCGTAAGGGCGGTATTCGCGAAGAGAACAAGCACTTCGAGCTGGAGCATGACCGCTTCTTCCTCTATCCCACGTTCGACCATCAGCGAAACGACCTGGTGCGCCCTTCCCATCACCCGGAGCTCGACCGCGCTCTCGAGGAAGGCGTCTGGCCCGACGAAGACCCGCCGGCCCGCGCCCTGCTCCAGGACGGCGGCATCCCCCAGCCCGAACGTGTTCGCATCCGTGCCTGGGCCGAAGTGGCAGAGCACATAACGATCGACAACCCGAAGGTCGTCGACGGACTCTCGCCCTACTACATCTGGACCACCGATTACGCGGCC
>JBGUDX010000228.1:0-2723 GCA_041821645.1 Acidobacteriota bacterium | reverse complement strand
GCCTCCGGTCGAGATCGTTAACCCGACCCACCTCTTCGACCAGATCGATCTCTCTGGTCACGTCATAGATTCGATCCGGCGGAACCGCAACCAGCAGATCGCCGCCGTCGCTTTCGACCGCGAAACCGAGAGCCTCGAGGGCCCTGGCCTGCTCGTCCGGCTCGATCGCCAGACCGAGAACGCGTTCGACCCGTCCCGCCCTGAGGCGGATCGGCTCGGGATCCTCCACCGGTGCGTTTACGTCCACAAGCCCTTCTCCGGCGGTGGCACCACAGAGCTCTTCCATCAGCTCGCCGGCCACGATCTGGGCCCGGATCGCCAGTTCGGGGTGAAGCTGCTTTTCGAACCGGGACGAGGCCTCCGAGCGCAGGTTGAGCTCCCGGGAGGAACGGAGGATCCCGGGACCGCTCCATGTGGCGGCCTCCATCAGCACGGTGGTCGTCCCGCTCGACACCTCTGATTTCGCGGCGCCCATTATCCCGGCGATACCGGCAGGACCGTCCCGGTCACAGACCACGATCGTTCCTTCAGGCAGATCACGCTCGGTTCCGTCCAGCGTCGTGACCGTCTCACCCTCCCTGGCCGCGCGGACGTCGAGCTCTCCCCCCGGGACCAGGTCGAGATCGTAGGCGTGCATGGGCTGCCCGGTGATCCACATCACGTAGTTGGTGATGTCGACCACGTTGTTGATCGGGCGCTGGCCTGTGGCGATCAGCCGGGCTCTGAGCCAGAGCGGCGAAGGCCCGACCTTGACGTCCTCGTACACCCGGGCGGTGAAGCGCGGACACTGCGCCTGGTCGTCAACACTGATCGAAATTCGTTCATCATCGACGCCAACCGGAATCGGTCCCGCCGTCTGCCATGGTGCCGGCGAGAGCTCGGACCCGGTGATCGCGTGAGTCTCGCGCGCGACCCCGTAGAGGCTGAAGCAGTCGGTCCGGTTGGGCGTCACCTCGAGTTCCAGCACCGGCTCCGAGAGCGGCACGACCGAGCCCGCCGGTGTCCCGGCGGGGTTCCCGAGACCCTCGGGCAGGGCCATGATCCCGTCGCTCTCGACACCCAGATGGAGCTCGCTTTCGGAACAGATCATCCCCTCGGAGACCACTCCCCGGAGCTTCGCCTTGCGGATCTTCGTCCCGTCCGGCATGACCGCGCCCGGCAGGGCGACGACCACCGTCTGGCCGGCCTCCACGTTCGGGGCTCCGCAGACGATCGTCCGCTCGCCGTCCCCGCCATCGACCCGGCAGACCCGCAGCCGGTCGGCATCGGGGTGAGGTTCGGATGAGATGACCGTGCCGATGACGAACCCGTCCTCCGAGGGCGGGCCGACCGTGACCACCCGCTCGACCTCGGTCCCGGTCATCGCCAGCTTGTCGGCCAGCACGTCCGGCTCAACGCCCGGATCGCAGTATTCGATCAGCCAGGACCAGGGAATCCTCATGAGAACTGCTCCAGCATGCGCACGTCGTTGTCAAAGAAGAGCCGCAGGTCGCCGACGCCGTGGCGAAGCATCGCGATCCGCTCGATACCGAAACCGAAAGCGAAACCGGTGACCGAATCGGGGTCGTACCCGGAATCCCTGACGAACCCGAAGACGTTGGGATCGACCATGCCGGCCCCGCCGAGCTCGATCCAGCCAATCCCCTTGCAGAGCGGACAGCGCCGGTTCAGGCCCAACTCACCGGACCCCTCACAGCGAAAGCAGGAGACGTCGAACTCGACCGAGGGCTCAGTGAACGGGAAAAAGTGCGGCCGCATCCTGATTTCCCGGTCGGGACCGAATATCTCGCGCAACATCGCCAGGAGTGTGCCCTTGAGATCGGCCAGGGTGATCCCTTCGCCGACCGCGAGACCCTCGACCTGGTGGAACATCGGGCTGTGGGTCGCGTCGGAATCGCGACGGTAGGTCTTGCCGGGGACGATCATGAACAGCGGAGGGGGCGAGGCCTCCATCGCCCGCACCTGCATCGGCGAGGTGTGGGTCCGGAGCAGCACCTCCCGATCCCCGGCGTCCGCCCCGTCTCCCTCGGGCGGCTCGACGTAGAAGGTGTCCTGGAGCATCCGGGCGGGATGGTCCGGGGGATGGTTGAGCGCGGTGAAGTTGTAGTAGTCGTGCTCGACTTCGGGGCCCTCCATCACCTGGTAGCCGAGACCGATCATCACGTCCTCGATCAGTCGCCTGGTGCGGGTGATCGGATGCAGGTGGCCGACCGCCCGACCGGGGGAGCCGGGCAGGGTGACGTCGATCCGGTCGGCGACCAGTGACTGCTCCATCTCGGCGGCGGCCAGCTCGGCCGATTTGTCCTCGATCAGCTGTTCGAGCGCCTTTCTGGCGCGGTTTGCGGCGCCGCCCACCGGACCCCGCTGGTCGGGCTCGAGATCGGCGATCCCGCGCAGGATCGATGTGAGCTCGCCCTTTCTCCCGAGCCACCGGACCCGGAGCTCTTCGAGTGCGGACGCGCTGTCGGCATCCGCGATCTCCACCGTCGCCTCAGCCTCAATCTCCTGAATCCGTTTCGTCATCGGTTCCCTCAGCTCGTTTCTCCGGCCGCCATCGGCGACGATACCCGCTCGCAGGCGATTGCCGCGGCGGCCGCGACGTTCAGCGACTCGACGCCGCGCTCCCGCTGTGGCACGGTCCACCTGACCCCGCACTGATTCAGGGTCGCCTGCGAAAGCCCTTCGCGCTCGGATCCGAGGCAGATCGTGACCGGCCCCTTCCG
>JBGUDX010000227.1:0-2732 GCA_041821645.1 Acidobacteriota bacterium | reverse complement strand
CGACTCGATGGCCGAGGCCTGCGCCGGCAAGCGTTACGCCGAGGTCAGCGTCGCCGACGTCGTCGACCGGGCGAAGGTCTCCCGATCGACCTTCTACGAGATCTTCCCCGACAAGGAGGCCTGCTTTCTCGCCACCTATGACGCGATTCTGGGACGGTTCGTGGCTGAAGTGATCCGGGCGGCCAGGGGTCCCGACCTCGACTGGCCGGACCAGATCGAGGCCGGGGTCGAGACCTGTCTCGCTTTTTTTGCGGACGAGCCGGCATTCGCCCGGATGTGCATAATCGACATGTTCTCGGCGGGCGACTCGGCCCTGGCGCGCTACCGGTCGGCGGTTCGCATGCTGTCTGCGTTCGTCGACCGCGGCCGGAAGATTGTGGATGACGGCGAAGAGGTGCCGGCCTCTGTTGCCGGGATGCTGGTCGGCGGGGCCGCCGTCGTGATCAGGGCCGGGATCGTCGAGGACCGGACTGAACGATTGCCCGAGGTCGGACCGGATCTGGTCTACTCGATCCTGGTCTCGTACATGGACCGGGACGAGGCACTGACTCGCAGCGAACGCTACGCGGAACGGGTATTGGCCGGACATCCGGGGTAGGGCGCGCCCGGCCGACCGGGCGGCTGCCCGGGCTGCCCGGCCCGTATGCCGCTGGACCGTCGGACCGGGGCGGCGCGATCGGGGCCTGCCTGCCTGTCGGGGAAGGTCACGAAGGGCGAACGAGAGCGCGCAAAATGCGGGAAAACAGCGGCTTCCGCCACGGGCCGAATCGCCGCCACGGGTATCCTCAATCGCTGATGGCAAAGGACACCGAGAAGCTGATTCGCCAACTTTCGCTGATCTCGTTCCTGATGGCCCAGGGGCGGCCCGTTTCGGCTCTCGAGATCAAGCGCGAGGTGGAGGGGTACAGCGTCATGAACGAGGACGCGTTCGCCCGCCGGTTCTATGCGGACCGGGCGGAGCTCGACAGCCTCGGGATCGAGCTTAAGGTCGATCGCCCCGGCGAGGGCTTTTTCGAAGCCGAGCTCTACTCGCTGCCGCCGGAGAACTTCTACCTGCCGGCGATCGAGTTCACCGACGATGAGCTCGCTGCGCTCCGCACCTCGCTCAGCCTGCTGAGCGAAGGAGAGTTCGCCTACGCGGAGCCGCTCCGGCTGGCCCTCCAGCAGGTTGCCTGGGGCCATCCCAACCCGCTCTCGGACCCTGACAACACCCCGGTCTCGATGGCCAAGTTCGCTTCGACCTCCTCGCGCGAGCTCACCCAGCGGCTGGCCCGGATCGAAACCGCGATATCGAGGCACAAGACGGTCACCTTCGAGTACCACACGATTCAGCGCGACGAGCTCGGAACCCGCAAGGTAGATCCGTACCACCTGGTGTTTCGCGGCGGGCAGTTCTACCTGATCGGATACGCCCACGAGCGGGAAGCGGTCCGCGTGTTCCGGCTCTCGCGGATCAAGGGCAAGGTCGGCTATGCATCGAAGTCCGAGCATGATTTCAGCCCGCCGGAAGAGTTCGAGCGCAGGGACTACGCCGACCTGGCCGACTGGCAGCTGGGCGAAACGGCCGGGACCGCCCGGATCTTCATCCGCGAACGGATCGCCTGGCTGATCGAGCGTGACTTCGGCCGGCACGGAACGATCACCCAGCCGACTTCCGGGGAGAGCGGCGGTGAGGCCGGGATCGTGCTCGAGACCGAGTATTCGAGCGAACGCGAGCTGCTGGCCTGGGTTCTCAGGTGGCGGCAGAACGCCGAGGTGCTCGACCCGCCCGACCTGCGCGAGATGGCCGAGCACCGCATCGGCCTGTTGCGCGACCGTCATCTGAGCGGGTTCAAAGTCGCCGAAGCGACTGATCCGGCCCCGGCTCCGGCCCGGGAACGCCGTCAGCGCAACAAGGACCGTGGCTCGGCGGCGATCCGCCCGGAACGCTTCGGCCGCCTGGTCACCCTGGCCGGGATGCTGATCGGTGCCGCCAAGGAAGACCGCCGGCTCTCGGTCGCCGAGCTCTGCCGTCGCCTCGAGCTGTCCGAAGTGGAACTCAGGGACGACATCGACGTGCTGAACGTGGTCAATTTCGGAGGCGGGACCTATGTGCTCTATGCCGAGATCAAGGGCGACGAGGTCGAAGTCGATTCGGAGCCATACGGCGATTCGTTCGCCCGCCCGGCCCGGCTGCTGCCGCTGGAGGCCAAGGCCCTGGTCGCCGCGATCGACCTGGTCGGGGACCATCTTCCCCAGACCCGCCTCGACTCGGCCAGGGACAAGATCGTCGAGGCACTCGGTCACGACCCGGCCCGCGAGGGGCTGGCGATCGCGGTCGACTCGGGCGGGGCCGAAGCGTCGAGAGTGGTCAACCAGGCGATATCGAGCCACCGGGTGCTCGAGCTGAACTACTACAAGGAGAACGAAGACGACTACACCCAGCGCCGGGTCGAGCCCTACCGGCTGGAGAACGGTCGCGAGGGCTGGTACGCCGAGTGCTACGACCTCGGCCGGGAAGCGATGCGCCACTTCAAGGTCGACCGGATCAAGGAAGTCACGATCACCGACGAGGAGTTCGAACCTCGACCCGAGGCGATCGAGCTGGCCGGAGTGGAAGGCTGGATGAGCGATGGTGCGGTGCCCGAGGCCTCGGTCGCGAGGGTCTGGGTCTCGCCGGAGCGCTCACGATGGCTGCGCGAGGAGCGCGACGTGGTCGAGGAGCTCTCCGACGGGTCGGTCGTGGTTGAACT
>JBGUDX010000226.1:0-2735 GCA_041821645.1 Acidobacteriota bacterium | reverse complement strand
GACTTCGCCGACGACGACGCCCGGCGCAACCGGGGACAGCGAAGACAAGAAGGGTAAGAAAAAACCGAAGCGGGCCGGTTCAGGCAAGAACCAGCAGAAGGGCGACAGCGGCCAGAACGACTCCCGCCCCCAGAAGCCGCAGAGCACCAATCCCGAATCGGGCGGTTCGGCGACCAAGCCGGGGAATCCGCGGGCTCCGAAGGAGATCATCCCCGACAAGCTGCCGCTCCACGTCAACATGGATCCCGGCGTCGCGCTGCCCGGCAGCCCGGCTCCGGTCGCCGCCTGTGACGGAACGGCCGGGCCGCCCCGGAACCTGATCCCGATCTACACCCAGGCCGCCAAGCGCTACGGGCTGGGCGATCGCGGACCCCAGATCCTCGCCGCGATCAACAAGGTAGAGACCGACTTCGGGCGGCTGAACCGGGTCACCTCATACGCCGGGGCGGTCGGCTGGATGCAGTTCATGCCGGCGACCTGGGACTCCTACGGCGTCGACGGTGACGGTGACGGCAAGGACGACCCGTACAACCCGCGCGACGCGATTCACTCGGCCGCCAACTACCTCAGTGCCGCCGGTGCGCCCGGCGAATGGTACGACGCGATCTGGGCCTACAACCACGCCGACTGGTACGTCCGGGACGTGCTCGACAAGGCGGCCTGTTACGGCGCCCTCGAGGACACGACCGAAGTTGACGATGGACTCGCGATCTTCGTCTGCAAGCCGGCCCTCAGCCGGAGCAGGGAGATCCCGAACTACCTGATGAGGGCTTTCGAGGATTCGGCCTCCCGCTACGAACTCGGCCGGCGTGGCGTCTGGGCCCTGGCGGCCGTCGCCCGGCTGGAGTCCGATTACGGACGGGGAATGACCCGGGCCGAGCAGGCAGAGTCCGGCGTGATGGGGTTCTCACGGGACGAATGGAAGCGGTACGGGGTGGACGGTGACGGCGACGGACTGGTCAAGCGGAACGAGGCCTGGGACGCGATCGCGTCGTTTGCCCGCCTGCTCTGGTCCAGCCCGACGATCGAGGCCGGGCTGTTCGAGCACAACCATGCCGCCTGGTACGTCGATGCGGCGATCAACGACGCGAAGCTGATCGCCGGGGATTGTGAAACCTCGAAGGCCACCTGGAACATCGCCTTCCCGGCCCCGGCCGCCGCGGTCACCGAGATCAACCTGGACAATCTCCAGATCCTCAACCCGGCCGCCCGGAAGGACATTCAAAACGGCCTGATCGACCCGAGGGTGCTCAACCTGCTCGCGATCCTGACCCAGAACCACTCCCTGACCGTTTCGTCACTGCGCTCCGACCACGGCATGATGACGACGTCCGGCAACGTCTCGAACCACTACTACGGCCGGGCGATGGACATCGCCGCGGTCGATGGCGTCTCCTGCACCGACATGTCGCCGGAGGGGCCCTGCGCCACCGTCGGTCGGCTACTCACCCTCCTGCCGGACGGAGCCGGGCCGACCGAGCTGATCTACGGTTTCGACCTCGACGGGGACGGCCCGGCGTTTGCCATGGCCGACCACCGCGACCACATACACGCCGGCTTCGGTCCCTGATCAGCCGGCCAGGGCGGCTTTCTTCCGGGCAGACTTGTCCTGGAGGCGACGGCAGGCCTCGAGGGCGTCCCAGCCCTCTCCCCCGGCGGTCAGCGCTCCGGGATCTCCGAAGACCTCGCCTTCGGCGACCTCGATCCTGAGGTTTCTGCCGAGCACCGCGGACGCGGCCTCGACCCCTCCGGACATCGCGCCGCCGATCCCGTGGCCGGTGCGGGTGCTGGCCCCACTCAGGTAGAAGCCCTCGATCTCGGTCCTGAAGCCGGGCCTCAGCGGGCCGAACTGGTCGGTCGCCAGTTCGATGCCGTAGCTGGAGCCATCGGTCGAACCGGTGTACCTGGTCTGGGTCATCGGCGTGGCCGCCTCTTTCCAGACGATGTGCGAGCGCAGGTCGCCCAGCACCGATTCGGCACCGTCGATCAGTAGCTCGGTGATGTTGTCCTTGGCGGCCCGGTAGCCGTCCTGGCGGCTGTACTTGCCGGCCTTCTCTTCATCCTCGACTCCCCAGGCCTCGAGCGAAGGGGTCGCCCAGGTCATCAGCTCGACGGTCGAGCAGCCCGGAGGGGTGTGCCCGGTCCATTCCGGGTCCTTGACGGTCGCCGAGGTGATGTAGACCGGCGGGTCGGGGTCGAACTCCCCGGCGGCGACGTATTCGTACGAAACCTCGTCGTCGTAGCGCGAGTGGAGCCAGTAGTTCGTGTTCGGCATGCGCTCGTTCAGGTCGAAATCGAGGCCCAGATACACGCAGACGAGCGGAGCCGCCATGCGATAGCCATCGACGATCTCGGCCAGACCCTCCGGCAGCACCTCCGGATCGAGCAGATCGAGATACGTGCGCTTGAGGTCGGCGGTCGAGATCACGACCGGCGCGGCAATCCGCTCCTCGCCCTCCTCGAGGGTGACTCCGGTGACGGTACCCTGCTCGACGTCGATCGAGGTGACCTCGGCGTGGGTGCGGACCCGGCCGCCGTTGGTGTGGATGACGTCGATCAGGTGCGCGGCCAGTACCTGGCCACCGCCGCGCACGTAAAAGGCGCCTTCCTGCATGTAGTGGTCGACCAGCGCGGCGTGCATGGTCACCGGGGTGCGTGAAGGGGGGGTCGCGTAGTCGCCCGCCTGGCCGGTCATCACCGCGCGCGACTGCGGCGAAAGCCCACAGTCGTCGAAC
>JBGUDX010000225.1:0-2749 GCA_041821645.1 Acidobacteriota bacterium | reverse complement strand
GTGAGTGTTGCGTCCATGCCGGAAAGCCTAGCCGGATCGGGTGCCGGGCCGGGCGATGGGCGGGCCGGTGTCAGGCCAGGACGAAGTAGTCGCGGTGAACGATCTCCTCGGCCGCGTGCGGCATCAGCTCCAGGACCTCGCTGCTCTTCATCCCCTTGATGCGCGCCGCCTCTTCAGCCGAATAGTTGCTGATCCCCTTTCCGACCACCCGGCCCGCGGCGAGCACCTCGACCGCATCTCCGGCGTCGAAGCTGCCCTCCACCCCGGTCACGCCGACCGGCAGCAGGCTCGAGCCCTTCTGGCTGAGGACCCGGGCTGCGCCTTCATCAACCAGGATCCGGCCGGCAGCCGGCTTGGCGTAGCGAAGCCACTGCTTGAATCCGGACGAAGGCCTCTTCCTGGCCGCGAACGAGGTTCCGGACGCCTCGCCGGCGGCCGCCCCGGCCAGGGTCCCTTCCAGGGTCCCGTTGCAGATCCGGGTCTCGATCCCCGACTCGGTGGCCATCTCGGCCGCGGCCACCTTGGACCGCATGCCGCCGCTGCCGAACACCGATGTCCGGTCGCCGATGTCGTTACCCGAAAGTTCAGAGAAATCATCGACCCGCTCGATCAACTCGGCCTCCGGGTCTCTGGCCGGATCGGCCGTATGGACTCCGTCGGTGTTGGTCAGGAGCACCAGCAGCCGCGCCTCCAGCATGATCGCGACCTGGGCCGCGAGGAAATCGTTGTCGCCGAAGGTGATCTCGTCCGTGGCGGTGGTGTCATTTTCGTTTATCACCGGGACGACCCCCCAGCCGAGCAGCCGGCGCAGGGTCTGGCGGGCGTTCAGGTAGCTGGTCCGGCTGGCCACGTCGGAGGCGGTGAGCAGCACCTGCGCGGCCGCGGCCCCCCCGATCTCGAGCCGGGTCTCGTACTCCCGATATAGCGCGCCTTGGCCGACCGCCGAGGCAGCCTGAAGCTCATCGATCGCCCGAGGCCTGGCTTCGAGCCCGAGGATCCGTATGCCGCGGGCGATCGAGCCCGAGGTGACCATCACCAGCGCCTCCCCTCCCCGCCGCAGTTCGGCGGCCTGAGCGCAGACCGAATCGAGCACGCCGGTCCGCAGGCTGCCGTCATCGGCAGCCACGATCGAGGATCCGAGTTTCACCACCAGGGTCATGACGGATTCCAGCCTAGACCAAGGCGATCGGACCGGGGCTTGCTGCCGGTGGCCTGGCCGCTCCCGCTCAGTAGAGCTCGAACTCGTACTCGCCCACCCGGATCTCGTCGCCCGATTCGAAGCCGGCGCGCTTCAGCGCGGCCATCACTCCCATCTCGGTCAGCCGGGTCTCGAGATAGCCGAGAGCCTCTTCGTTATTCAGATCGAAACGGTCGAACAGCACCTCCACGCCGCGGCCGTTTATCCGGAAAGCACCTTCGCCCTCTGCTTCCACCGAATAGCCGCCCTCTCCCCGGGGCCGGTAAGTCAGGTGTTCGGCCTCGTACTCGGCCCCATCCTCGCTCCCGCCGGCCGCGACCGGAGCCGCAACGTGTTCGGGCACCTCGCTGAGAATCGTCTCCTTCAGGCGCTCGAGGCCGGATCCGGTGGCGGCCGAGACCGCCAGCACGTCGAGCACCGAATCGCCGAGCTCCTGCTGCCAATCCTGCACCTGATCCCGGATATCGGCCTCGGTCCAGAGATCCGACTTGGACAGGGCCACCAGCTCGGGCAGATCCTCCAGCCCGGTTCCCCGGGCCGCCAGCTCCTCCCGGACTGCCCGGTAGTTGCCCAGTGGCTCGCCCGAAGAGGGCGCCAGTTCGACCACGTGGATCAGCATCGCGCAACGCTCGACGTGGGCGAGGAATTCGTGGCCGAGGCCGGCGCCCTCGGCCGCGCCCTCGATCAGCCCGGGAATATCGGCCAGAACCACCTGCCTGTCGTCGCTCTCGATCGTTCCCAGGACGGGCTCCAGCGTGGTGAACGGGTAGTCGGCCACCTTGGGATCCGCCCGGGTCAGGCGGCTGAGCAGTGAAGACTTGCCGGCGTTGGGCAGGCCGATCAGTCCGGCGTCGGCCAGCAGCTTCAGCCTGAGCTCGACCCAGCCCGACTCGCCGCCGGTCCCCTGCTCGGCGAATCGCGGCGCCTGGCGGACCGAGGTCGAGAACCGTTTGTTGCCATGCCCGCCACGACCGCCTTTGGCCAGCACCGCGGACTGACCGGGCTCGACCAGGTCGATCTCCGCGCCCGCCACCGAGGCCGCCTGGGTGCCCGGCGGCACCCTGATCACGATGTCGTCGCCGCGGGCCCCCTGCTTGTTCGAGCCCTCCCCCCTGTTGCCCCGCTCGGACCGGAAATGCTTCGATCGCAGCGCGCCCAGATCCCGGCGCGAGGAATCGCACTCCAGGATCACGCCACCGCCGTGACCCCCGTCACCGCCGTCCGGCCCGCCGCGAGGCACGTGGGCTTCGCGCCGGAACGAGATCGCCCCGTCACCTCCGGCTCCGCCCTCCACGTAGATTCTTGCCCTGTCGTAAAGCACCGGTCAAGGGTACGCGGAACCCGGCGGCCGGCGGGTCCGTGGAGGCCGGCCCGGCCGGTCAGCTGAGGTCCTTCCTCCGATTCTGGCAAGCATTGACGCCCACATAGGGGGTAAATGCTTGCCAGAACCGGTCGCAACGGTGGGTCAGGCCCGATCGGATCCGTCCGACCGAGGCCGGCGGCGGCAGTTGGTGGCTGCCGGGCTCGACCGGGCAGGTATCCGGCCGGCTG
>JBGUDX010000224.1:0-2749 GCA_041821645.1 Acidobacteriota bacterium | reverse complement strand
CCCGACGGCGACCCGCGCGAGGAGTCGACCGGGGACTAGGCCCGGTTTTCGGTCTGGGACGGATCGGTGGTGGCGCCGCGGTATGAGCCGAGGACCCGTACAGACTCGGCCTTCAGGCGGAGGCTTTCGATGGCGGCCGAGAGACCGGGGTCGCTCTCTCGTCCCTCTACGTCGATGAAGAAGCGGTAGCGGCCGAGTTCGCGGCGCAGCGGCCGTGACTCGATCCGCACCAGGTTGATCTCCCGGCGGGAAAACTCCAGCAGGGCATCGACCAGGGCACCCGGATGATCGGCCCCGAGCTCGGCGAAGACGATCGTCGTCTTCCAGATCCCGTCGCCGGAGGGCGGAGCCCCGGCGTCGGGGCCGGCATCCGATTCCCGGCGAGGGGCGAGCCAGATGAAGCGGGTGACGTTGCCCGGCTCATCCTCGATCCCCTCGTGCAGCACGACGCAGCCATAGATCCCGGCTGCGGCGGCCGGTGCGAGCGCGGCGAGCGGCCGATCGCTCTGACTGACCTGCCGCACCGCCGAGCTGGTGCTGGCGGCGACCAGGAGTTCGGCTTCGGGCATTTCGTCGTGCAGGAAACGGGCACACTGGGCAAGCGGCTGGGGGTGCGAGATCACGGTCTCGATCTGCGTCAGGTCGAGTTGCTTGCGCGCGATCAGCGCGGATCGGACCGGGTGGTCGTACTCGCCGGCAACGGTCACCTCGTCGGCCTGGTCGACCAGGCTGTCGAGCGTGCCGCGGACCGAGCCTTCGATCGAGTTCTCTACCGGGACCAGGGCACGATCGGCCAGTCCCCGGCCGATCGCCTCTACGGTCGCCGGGATCCCATCACAGAGGACCGGGGTCGAGTCCGCGGCGGCAAAGCCGCTCTGCCGCAGGGCGTCTTCGCTGAATGTGCCGGCCGGCCCGAGGTAGGCGATTCGCAAGGCGGCCTAACCGAAGCTGACTGAGTAAGTCGCCTCGTTGTTGTCGAGAACCTTTTCGCCCGGGATGGCCGCGACCGAGATCTCGAGTGTCACCTTGCCGGACGGGGCGGGGGTGAGCAGGATCGAAGCGGTCCCGGTTTCACCGGCCGCCAGCGAGGAAATCGACTCGGTAAGGGTGTTGCCTCCGACGGTGGCCGAGACCTCGACGTCGTTTTCGTCGGAATCGCCCTGGTTCTGGACCTCGACGTCAACCACCGGCTCAACCCCGGTCGCGATCTGGGTGGTGCCCGTGGAATCGAGCGGGATGCCGCCGATCGAGACGGACCCGAGGCCGGTGCCATGGATCCCGCCGTCGGTCGGGGTAGCGGAGCCGCCGGCCACGCTCGCAAGGGCCGACTCGACCTCGGCCGGGTCGAGCCACTTGACCGGGTCGGGCACGAACGTGCTGCGCGGTACCGGAGCGGCGGAGGCGCCATTCTGCTCGATCGTGCTGTCGATCTGGTGCCGGGTCACCTGGTTGTAAAGGACGTCGGCGGCGGTGAGGACCTGCATTTCGTTGGAGATCTGTTTGAGAGCCTTTTCCTTGCCCTGGTCTCCGAGGGCGGTGCTCATCCGCTCGGCGATCGCGTCCATGGCTCCCGACCGAAGCTGGTAAACGAGGGTCAGGGTGTCCTGGGCGGCCTCCATGTCGCCCGGGGTATCGAGTTTCTCGACCCGGCTGAGGAAGCCGGCCATCGCGCTGCGATCGGACTCGATCTCCGAAGTGAAGTCGGTGACGGTCAGGTCGCCCGGGTTTTCCAGCCTGCCGAAGAAGGATTCGCTGAGTGCGTTCGTTTCATCGACGATCTGGGTGACACTGTTCGAGTAGTCGTCGAGCGAGCGGTTCTTGCGGGCATCCAGGCAGCCCTTTGCCCCGATCACCAGCAGGATCAGGACCAGGAGGCCGGCGCCGAGGGCGATAGCCCGGCGGGCGAGTACCTGCCGGCCGCCACCCGACCCGCCTGAGCTCCGGGTTTTCCGGGAGCGCCCCGAGCGCTCCCGTGAGGGGGACTCCATCGGGCCCGTCAGATCGTCCCCGTCATCGGGCATTTCATCCGGGTCGTGTTCGCTGTACGGGTCGGTGAAGTCCATTTGGGGCCTGCCGAAAGGCATTCGGCATGGTCAATCTATTCCCTTCCCCCTGAAAGCTGCTGCAAGGCGCCATGTTTCGCATTTCTTGGAGGGTCGCGGAGCCGGGCGCCGAATCTGACAGGTGGATGACCGGGACCGTCGTACTGCAGCGATTCGAGATTGGCGACCGCCTCGGCGCGGGCGGTTGCGGCACGGTTTACCGGGCGTGGGACAATCGACTTGAACGGGATGTAGCGGTCAAAGTGATCGACACCGAGGCCGAGTCGGGGCCGAGGATCCAGAGGGAGGCCCAGGCGGCGGCCAGGCTCAGCCACCCCGGCATCGTCACCCTCTACGAGTTCGCACACCATGAATTCGGGCCGGAGGGCGGAAGGGCGTACCTGGTCAGCGAACTGGTCGAGGGAGATACCGTCCGCGACCTGATCGACCGGGAACTGCTGAGCGATCGTGAAATCGCAGAGGTCGGGGCGGACATCTGCGAGGCACTCGATCATGCCCACTCCCGCGGGGTTGTCCACAGGGATCTGAAGCCGGCCAATCTGATCTCGCCCTATCGGGACGGTGGGGCGAAGCTGATGGACTTCGGCATCGCCCGCCTGCTGGACAGCGATGACCTGACCAGCCCGGGTGACGTGCTGGGCACCCTTTCCTACATGGCGCCCGAGCAGGCCGAAGGCCTCGAGGTC